>JBFMDG010000032.1:0-21361 GCA_040754135.1 Verrucomicrobiota bacterium | reverse complement strand
TGAGGATAGCTTCACCATCGGTGGTAAAGGCCAGGCTCCAGACCTCGGAAGGATTCCCGTGCAGGGCTCTCACGATCTGGCGGTCATCGAGCGACCAGAGCCGGATCGAATGGTCCCATCCTGCGGAGGCCAAAAGCCCTTTACCCGGAGAAAACGCCAGCGCCGCGATTGTGCCGGTGTGTTCGACGGTGTTTGGATGGGTCGGAATGCTGCCGAGAGCCTCACCCGTATCCGTTGCCCAAAGATCCTGGACGAAAACGCTCGAGCTCTTTAACGTGTTTCGCGCTGCGACAATGACGCGTCCGTCGGGAGAGAAAGCGAGCGCGTTTCTGTCCCGCATCCAACCTCCGGGATGGGAGAAGACGCCCTTTGAATCCTGGAGCAACCGCCCTTCGCGGAAATTTTTTGCGTCCCAAAGAAGGATGCCATCACGCGTATCGACCGCCATGAGATCACCAGCCGGGCTAAACGCGAAAGGCGGCATGCCATTGGGAATCTCGACAATGAGGTTGCCCGTGGAACTCTCCGCGACACGAATGCCGCTTTGGGAGCTGGCGGCGATTAAACGCCCGTCGCCCGAAAAGGAAATCGGCGCTGAGCAATTCGCTAACGAGAAGATTTCCACCCAATCCGAAGTCCGCCAGACTCGCACACTGTTTTTCCCCGAAGTGGCCAGCAAAACTTGGGGCGAGATTGCGACAGAATTGCCAGGTTTCGGGAGAGATTTTCGGAGTTCGCCCGTCCGCGAATCGTAGATTTTCACGGTGTCCCTCAAACCGACGACCAAGAATTCAGGCGAAGTCGCGAGCGAAAGGATGCTCGAAGGTTCCGAGGTAATGATTTCATGGTCGTCGCCTTGTGCGGCGTGCCAGAGGTAACGCCACTCAAATCGTTTTTTCCCCTCGGACTGGTGCCTGGACAAAAGGTCCTGCGCCCGAGCCAGGTTGCCCGCCAGAATGGATTGATGCGCCAGGTTCACGTCGGCCACGTATTCGTTCAATTCGGCGAGGGCCTTTGCTTGCAAAGCAGATTCGCGTTCTTTTTCCGCATTCACGCGCAAGATTGCTTCACGTTTTCGCCCCTCGTCTGCCGCCCGTTCCGCTCGTGTCGCCCGCAATGCCTGCCACACGCTCACCACCGTGCCTGCAATGACGATCAGGAGAATCACGGTCACTGTGGCAAAGGCAGCCCGATGCCGCCGGAACGCTTTTTGGAATCGATATCCGACGCTCTGTGGACGAGCGATGACCGGTTCGTGATGGAGGTAGCGTAGAAGATCTTCGGCAAGTTGTTGCGCGGTTGCGTAGCGCCGGGAGCGATCTTTCTCGAGGCATTTCATCACCACTGAATCGAGATCGCGTTCCACGCGGAGGAGCGCGCGTCGGTTTGGGTTTTCGGCAACGAGACGCCGCAACCGTGCTGAAGGAGTGGGCGGCTCCACTTCCTGGATCATTCGCCGCATTCCCTCCAGCCCCGATTGCGTCAATTCCTTGGCGTCGAGCGGGGTGACGCCGGTGAGCAATTCGTAAAGCAAAACACCGAGCGAATAGATATCGCTGCGCGTATCGACGTCCGAGCCGGTCATTTGGGCTTGTTCCGGGCTGGTGTAAGCAGGCGTGCCAATGAACGCGTGGAAGTTGGTTAAAACCGTCTTTTCAGTGAGCGGTTCTTCGATGGCTTTGGCGATTCCAAAATCGATGACCTTGGGAACGGGTTTGCCGTCTTGCATTGTGACCAGGACATTCGAAGGCTTGAGGTCGCGATGAATCACTCCCTTCTGGTGCGCGTGCTGAATGGCCTGACAAAGTGCAATGAAAAGCTCGAGACGCTCCTCCAGCGACAATTCGTTGGCGGCGCAATAGTCGGTCATGCGAACGCCGCGAACCAGTTCCATCACAAAAAATGGACGGCCCAAACTCGTCGCGCCGCCGTCCAGAACTCGGGCAATGCTTGGATGATCCATGAGCGCCAATGCCTGCCGTTCCGCTTCAAACCTCGCGACCACACTCTTAGTGTCCATGCCTACCCGGATCACCTTGAGCGCAACATGGCGCCGAACCGGTTCGGTTTGTTCGGCGCGGTAAACAGTGCCAAAACCGCCTTCGCCAATTCTTTCGAGAAGTTTGTAACGTCCGATGAACTCGCCGATGCGTTCCTCGCCGAGGGCAAGTGTTCCCGCGGCTTCCATGGATTCGCGCAGAAGTCCGGCCGCGCCAAGCTCGAGAAAGGTGTCCGCCTGATGGTTGACGAGCAGAGCTTCCACGGCTTCCCTCAACTTTGGATCGCCCGAAGTCGCGAGTGCCACAAAAGCCGAGCGAGCCTCAGTCGGCTGTTCCAGAGCTTGCAAAAAGATTTCGCGTTCCCGATTCATTTCAGGGTTTGCAACATTGCTGGTGTAACAGGCGGAAAATTAACCGCACAATCCGCAAAAATTGTTTCGCGACTCACCCGCCTTGTTTTAAGACGGTTCCCGCGTCGAATTTTTTCCCCCAAATTGCCGCCTTAACCACGCCCGCGAATAGGTCCAAAGCGCCTCCGCGCTTCGCAATGACATGCCCATAGTCGCCGCGGCCTCGTTCATGGTCATCCCGGCAAAATAGCGGAGTTTGACAAGGTTCGCCGCGACCGGGTCCTCATTGGCCAAAATGTCGAGCGCTTCATCGACGGCGAGCAATTCCTCCGAGGGTCCATGCTCGACCCAATGCTCCTCTTTGATTTCCTCGCGAGCCGCACCGTGGCCGCGTTTCGCGGCATTTTTCCGCCGGGCCGAGTCCACCAGGATACGGCGCATGGCTTCAGCCGCCGCGGAAAAAAAGTGCGCCCTGTTTTCAAAGTTGGGATCGCTCTCTCCGACCATTTTCATCCAAGCCTCATGGACCAAAGCGGTAGGTTGAAGCGTATGGCCCGGAGCTTCGCCAGCCATCTTCTGAGCGGCAATGCGTTTCAACTCGGTGTAAACGAGCGAAAGCAACCGCTCCGCTGACTCCTGCTTGCCTTCCCGGATGTCTCGCAAAATTTGTGTGACGTCTGACACCGCCTTTTCCTTAATCGAGGCCAGACCGAAAGACGAGACCGTTTTCAATGTCAGTTCCTCATCGCCGGCGCTTTGTGAATCGAGTCACTGCCGTCGTTCGCCACGGGGATAAAAATCTCTGTCCAATTTCGCTTTCGAGCGGGAAGTACTGATAGAATTTCGTCGATGTCACCTGATTCGATGGGCCGGTCGGAGGATCGAAGCGCTTCGCAGCAGCGATTCCTTTCGCTGTTTTTGCGCAGCGAGCGGGAAATCTTTCGATACGTCGCCGCTTTGGTTCCGAACGTGACGGACGCGGAAGACATTGTTCAACAGACTGCCGTGGCGCTTTGGGAAAAATTCGATGCCTACGATCCGGCGCAACCATTCACCCCTTGGGCTTGCCGCTTTGCTTTGAACAAAACGCGGCAGTGGATCGAGCGACGGCAGCGATGGCAAGCGTTGCTGGACGGGGGATTGGCCGAGGAACTCGCCCAACGACGCGAGGAATTAAGGCCGGAATTGGAATGCCGGCTCAAACATCTGGAGCGTTGCCTGGGCAAATTGCCGCCAGACCAGCGTTCCCTGGTCGAGGCCTATTACTATCAACGCAACCGCATCGAGCAGCTTGCGCAGACTTCCGGCCGGACCGTCGCCGCAACCTATAAGGCGCTCCAGCGGATTCGTCAGGCTCTCCTTGCCTGTGTCGAAGCGGCATCAAAAGTCGAAGGGACCGCGTGAAAATCGAGTTTCCATCACGTGAATTCGATGATGCCGTAGCGGCGGTCTGTCATGACTCCGCGTCCGAGGCGCAAGTCCGCGCGTTGAATGAACTGCTGCGACGGGACATGGCCGCGCGCGACGAATACCTGCTGCGGCTGGAACTCCATGCGCGTTTGGCCTCCGACCCGGATCTGTTTGTTTCGGCACAGTCTGATGCACCTGTGCTCAGTGGAACCTCGCGGATGTTGCCCATTGAAAACGTTTTTTCTCCGACACAACAGCGGCGCGGTCCATCCGCGCGCATCACCTTGGTTATGGCGTTGGCCGCCTGTTTGGCTTTGCTGGCGGCCGGATTCTGGAGCTTGCGGCCCTTGCGTCGCGCTGATCCACACCCATCGACCAGCAAAGCGGTCGCGATGTTGAACCGGACCGCAGATGCGCAATGGAATCCAAGTGATGCTATCCCGCGATTGAGCGCCCCTCTCGAACCCGGCCGGCTGCGTCTGGAAGCGGGTTTGGCGCAAGTGATTTTTTACAGCGGCGCCAGAGTTGTCCTCGAGGGACCGGCAGAACTTCAACTCGTTTCGCAAAACGAAGCGGTTTGCCGTCGCGGGCGAATCGTCGCCGAAATTCCGGCGCACGCACATGGGTTTCGCATCAAAACTCCGCACATGGCCACGACCGAGTTGGGAATGTCCGTTGGCCTGGACGTGACGGAGCAACGGACCGCTCTGCATATGTTCAAGGGGAATGTAAAATTGACCGGCGGCGCGAAGGCATCCGAGCAAGCTTTCAAAGAAGGGTCGGGCGCGTTGATCGAGGGCGAGCGGGTTATTCCGATCGCGGCTAATCGATCGGCCTTCGCTTCCTTGTTTGATTTGCAAGCCAGGTCGGTGGCCGCGGAGGCGCGCCGCCATCATCAATGGCGGATCGCATGCAAACGTCTGGCGAAGGACGCCTCGTTGCTTCTGCATTTTGATTTCGAGAATGTGCCGCCGGCGGGCTGGCAGATTCGGAATCTTGGAAACCCGCGCGCCAGCGTGTCTGATGCGACCATTGTCGGCTGCCAATGGACCGAAGGCCGCTGGCCGGAAAAGCGGGCGCTGGAATTTCAAAGCGTCAACGATCGGGTGCGATTCACCGTCCCAGGTGAATTTCAGTCGCTCACGCTTTCGGCGTGGATCTGTGTGAAAGGGCTTGATCGCAAGATCAACTCGCTTTTTATGAGCGATGGATTCGAGGCGGGCACGGTGCACTGGCTCATTCGTCGCGATGGCGTGCTTGGATTGACAGTGATCGGGCCGGGTTCGGGCAACCACCAGATCATTGCCAGTCCTCCCGTGGTTACGTTGGAAAAATTCGGGATGTGGCTGCACCTGGCTGTGGTGCTCGACGCCGGCGCAAACCGAGTGGTGCATTATTTCAACGGCATTCCGGTCAGCGAGAAAAAGTTGAAGATCGCGCCGCCATTCCGCATTGGCGCAGCCGAGTTGGGGAACTGGAATGCCAAAGGATTTCCGGAGAACGATCCATTCATGATCCGCAATTTCAGCGGGGCCATGGACGAATTCTTTTTTTTCAGCCGGGCGTTGGGGGACGCAGAAGTGCGCGCGCTCTATGTACAAGGCAAACCGCAGCCCGAGACGGTGGCTGCGCTGAAAAAAGCCGAAGCGGAGAATTTTCAACCGTTGCCTCAAAATCAAAATCCACCATGAAAACAAAACTCGTAATTCTTGCGTTCATCCTCTTCGCCGTTCCACTCGGCCTGGCCCAGGACAAAGCGCCCGCGGATGATTGGAAGCCCGCGCCATCCAATCAGCAGGGCAAACAGTTTCCGCAGGTCAACTCTGAAGGGCGCGTCAAATTCCGCATTGTTGCCCCCAAAGCCCAGAGCGTCGGAGTCAGTTTCAGAGACAGCAGCCCCTTCACGAAAGATGAAGAAGGGGTGTGGACCGGCTACTCGCGTCCGTTGGACGAGGGTTTTCATTATTACATGATCAACATTGACGGAGCGGATGTGCCGGATCCCAACAGCCTGTTTTTCTACGGCGCAGGCCGCTGGGGCAGCGCGGTCGAAATCCCGGCCAAAGACCAGGATTTCTACGCGCTCAAAAATGTTCCGCACGGCCAGCTTCGCGAAATCTTTTATTGGGCGAAATCCAGCAACACCAATCGTCACGGTTTCGTTTATACCCCGCCTGATTACGACAAGGACACGAGCAAACGGTATCCGGTGCTCTACTTGCAACATGGCGCTGGGGAAGATGAAACCGGCTGGGGCCGGCAGGGCCGCGCAGGTTTCATCATGGACAACCTCATCGCGGAAGGAAAAACCAAACCGTTCATCATCGCCATGGAGTTTGGCGGCAACCCGTTTGCCGGTCCGCGCCCGACCAACGCCCCCGCGGCGGCGGCTGGCTCAACCAACCGAACTATCACGGGTCCGAGCGGACGCGCTTTTAATTTCAGCGCCTTCGAGAAAGCGCTCGTTGAAGATTTTATTCCGTTTATCGACGCGAACTTCCGCACCATTGCGGATCAGCCGCACCGCGCGATGGCCGGACTTTCAATGGGCGGAATGCAAACGCGTGGGATCACGCTCGCGCATCTCGATAAGTTCTCCCACATCGGAGTGTTCAGCGGCGGCAGCATCGCGCTCACGAACATCACCGACCTGACCGCATTCAAGGAGAAGGTCAAACTGGTTTTTGTCAGTTACGGCAGCCGCGAATTGGGCGGTGACCGCCCGAATCGCGGCGGTGATCCCAATGCGAATATCGAAGCGCTCAAGGCCGCTGGCATCAACGCGCACTTTTACGTCTCGCCCGACACCGGGCACGAATGGCAATCCTGGCGACGCAGCCTCCGCGAGTTCGCGCCGTTGTTGTTCAAGAATTGAAATGTGAACTGAATCATTATTCGTAAGACCCCATGAAAACTCGAATCACACTCCTGACCCTCGTCATCCTCTCACTCTCGACCTTCGCTGCTGATATTACCGGCACGTGGAAAGCCGAATTCAACACGCAACGAGGCCTGCAAAAATACACCTTCACGCTCAAGCAGGAGGGCGCGAGCGTCACAGGCAAAGCCAGCGTGGAACGCGAAGGCGAAAAGCGCGAGGCCGAATTGAAGGAAGGAAAGGTTGAAGGCGACACGGTCTCGTTCGTCGAGCCGCTGATGTTTCAGGAAAATGAACTGCGCATCACTTACACCGGCAAAATTGCCGGTGACGAGATCAAGTTCACGCGCAAGGTCGGCGATTTTGGCTCGTCGGAAGCGACGGCGAAACGCGAAGGAGGCGCCGCCACTGCGCCATCAGCCGGGTCGCCATCTGCACCGCCCAATTCTGCAGCGACCAATACGCCAGAGCGGCGCGGCCGCGGATTTGGCGGCCCCATCGAGTTGAAGCCGGACGACAAACCGGCTTTCCTGGATCCGCCGGAGGGTTTCGACAAACCTCGCGATGGCATTGCGCATGGCAAACTCGAGCGGGTTGATTACGAGTCGAAAACGGTCGGCGTACAACGTTGGATGCAGGTTTATACGCCGCCCGGTTATTCCAAGGACACAAAATATCCCGTGCTTTATTTGCTCCATGGGATTGGCGGCAATGAGCGCGAAGAGTGGGCCAGAGGCGGTGTCCCTCACGTGATCCTGGACAATCTGATTGCCGACAAAAAGATCGAGCCGATGATCGTGGTGCTTCCGAATGGCAACGCGACCACCAACCGGGCCGGTGCCGCCGAGGCAGGTGGAAGCGGCGGGCGCCGCGGTTTCGGCGATTTAACCGGTTGGGGAAAGCCATTCGAAAACGATCTCATTAAAGACATCATACCGTTTATCGAATCGCATTACTCGGTGAAAGCCGGGCGCGAGAGCCGGGCGCTGGCCGGGCTTTCCATGGGCGGCGGACAGTCGCTCAACATTGGATTGGCCAACCTCGACACGTTTGCGTGGATTGGCGGCTTCTCCTCCGCGCCCAACACGAACCGGCCCGAGCAACTCGTTCCCGATCCCGAAAAGGCGACCAGGCAATTGAAACTGATTTACCTCTCGTGCGGCAACAAGGACGGATTGATTCGCATCAGCCAGGGCGTTCACGCTTACCTGAAGGAAAAGAATGTTCCGCACGTTTGGCACGTGGACGAACACGCCCACGATTTCGAACATTGGAAGAAGGGCCTTTACAATTTTGCCAAACTCATTTTCAAACCGAGTGCGAAAAATTGAGAATGAACTGCGGCCGTTGCAGCACTCCATGGCCGGATTGATTCTGCCGTCGTGCGCTTGAACGAAAGGCCTTTCAATGCTGTGTCCGCGCGATCAGAACTGCGCACGGAATTCACCGAGAACCGATGTCATCGTCGGAACGGGAAGTGTTCCGATGCGTTTGATGATGAGTCGCTGATGCAGAGTAATTACTTTGCTTAAGCGAACGAGTGACGGCTTCGGTAGTCCGCACGTACGGAGTTCTGCCGGCGGAATCAGGAACTCGTCCGCCGTCAAGAGCGTCGGAATTTGAGACGAGATTGCCAAAAGAATTAAATCGTCGTGCGACGCGTTGAAGGCGTCTGAGGAGATGACGGGGCCCGGACGCTGCTTGGTCGTGGTTAAGTCGGTGAAGGGGAACGGAACAAGAACGACGTCACCGCGATTAAAGTTTGTCGTAGATGGCATCGTCGGAGTTATCCCAAAACTCGAAGGAGTTTTCTGCCAGTTTTGTCCACGCGGCGTCGTCCGGCGAGATTTTCAGGTGGCGGGGTAATTCTTTGAGCAGTTCGATCTGCTCACGCACGTCGAGTCGTTCCACGGCAGCGGCAATTTCGGTGACGGAACTCATGGTGCAAGTATCAATGCAGGGCGCCGAGCAGTCAACGCTGCACCGGCCTGAGGGAAGGATTCACATGTCCTGAGCGGCCGAGATCGCGGCGATCTGATAAGTCGCCCAAGTCGCCACTCCGCGCGATTTCTGAATTGTAACCAGGACGCGTTTCAGCCGATCTTCAACGACACTGCTGCGATCGCATGAACATTCTGAAACGCACTCTGATTTTTCTCACGGGAGGACTCATGGTCCTCAATTCCTCCGCCGCGGAACCACCGGACCGGCCTATCCACGTCTTGTACCTGGGACAAGTCGAGGTCGGGCGTTCCGGTCCGCGAGGCGGAGGCGGTTTCGGCGGCGGGTCGCGCACGAACTACATTTATTTGCCCGGCCAGACGCTGGCTTTGGAAGCCATCTACTTCGATCATCTCACCACGCTCACGAACCTCACGGACGCCTATCTAAAACATTTCGACGCGGTGGTTCAGGTCATGCCCGACGGCGACATCGGCCCCGCCCAACAGCAGATGCTCGACAATTTCAGGAGCGCAGGCAAAGGGCTGATTAAGTACACCGAACGCCCCGCAGATGCGACAATGCGCGAGGCTGTTCTCGGCGCGCTCAACAAAAAGTCCAGGTCGGATTGGGAGGCTTTTCTCGCCTCGCGTCCTCCATTGCAGCGTCTGCCTGGCGATGTGCCGAATTACGAACGCCGCCCGGAACCGGTTAAATTCCAGACGCCGCTCACGCCGAGGGACAGCATGCGCTACACACAAGTCCCTGCGGATTTCGAACTGCAACTCTTCGCCGCCGAACCGGATGTCGTGAAGCCCATCTACATGGCTTGGGACGAGCGCGGCCGCGCTTGGGTGGTGGAAGCGCTCGATTATCCCCATGGACTCGTGGAGGAAGGCCAGCCCGGCATGGCAACCGTGAAAATCTGCGAGGACACCGATGGCGATGGCAAGGCGGACAAGTTCACAATCTTCGCCGACAAATTGAATCTTGCGACCGCCCTGGTCTTCGTCAATGGCGGCGTCATCGTCTCTGAAGCGCGGCACATGCTTTTCCTCAAGGACATTGACGGCGACGACAAGGCCGATGTGCGCGAGGCTCTGCTTCCGGGCTGGGGCATCGGCGATTCGCATGCGATGCAGAGCAATCTCGGCCGTGGTTTCGACAACTGGCTCTATGGCGCGGTCGGTTACTCGAATTTCCGCGGCAACGTCAGCGGCAAGGACCTCCAGTTTGGGCAGGGCATTTTCCGTTTCAAAGCCGACGGTTCCGCTTTGGAATTTCTTTATCAGTTCAACAACAACACCTGGGGTTTCGGACAGAACGCCTACGGAGACGTCTTCGGTTCAACGGCCAATGGCAATCCAACTTTTTATGGTTATTTGCCGGCGACAATTCTGAACCCGACACAACCTGGCTCCGGGCGAAGAGGATTTCGTGGGGCTTCGGACGCTTCTGGCAATGCGCAGACCAACCAGATTCGCCGCCTTTCCTCCGCGCGCTCGATGGCGCCAGGCATGCGGATGCATCCCAATACACCGAACGTGCGTATGGTGGATAATTTTGGCGGTTACACCGCGGCTTCGGGCCACGCCTTCATGATCAGCGATGCGCTGCCTCCGCGACTTCAAGGCAAAGCGTTGGTGACGGAGCCGACAGCCAAGCTCATCGGGATCATGGATATCCAACGTGATGGCGGCGGCTACAAAGCTCTCGATGGTCTGAACCTCCTTGCCAGCACCGACGAATGGATGTCGCCAATTTTTGCCGATGTGGGTCCTGACGGCGCGATTTGGGTAATTGATTTCTACAGCTTTGTCATCCAACACAACCCGACCCCAAGCCTTCAGTCGGCAGGCATTCAGGCCACCACCGGGCGCGGCGGCGCTTACAAAACAGAAAACGATTTGCGAGACCAAACTCACGGCCGCATTTATCGCGTCGTGTGGAAGGATGGTCCGAGGAGTTCCATCAAGTCGTTGGCGAAAGCAAAAACTCCCGAACTGGTTGCGGCCCTCGACAGCAGGAACGTATTCTGGAGCCTGACGGCGCAGCGCCTGATCGTGGACAACAAGATGACCGGGGCCGCGCCGGCGTTGAAAAAGCGCGTGCGATCCGGCGCCGGTGGCGCAGGCGCAATCCACGCCCTCTGGTCGCTCGAAGGGATCGGTGCGCTCGATAAGGAGACGCACCGGACGGCATTGCTCGATAAAGATCCCGCCCTTCGCCGCAATGCGATTCGAGCGTTGCCCGCGAGCGATGACGGTCGCCAGTTGTTCTTCGGCAGCGCCGTCATTCAAGATCCGGACCTGCTCACGCGCCAGGTCGCTTTTGTGAAGCTCGCCGAGTTCTCAACCATCCCTGAAATCCAAACCGTCGTCGCCCAACTCCCGCGCGTTGCCGCGAACACCAACGATTTGTTTTTGAACGACGCACTCACTCTTCTGGGCCGCGTTCACAAAGTCTCCGGTGTCGGTGTGGATGAGGTCAAGGTCGCGGCCGGCGATGCCCGACGCGGCGCGGATTTGTTCTATAACAGCCCTACCGCCGCCTGCGCGTCCTGCCACATGGTCAGTAGCAAAGGAGGTGACGTTGGTCCCATCCTCGATGGAATTGCTGTTCGCGCTGACAAAGCTTACATCACGGAGAGTCTGATAGATCCGAACGCCAAACTTGCCAAAGGATACGAGGAGCTGACAATTTCGCCCATGCCGCCGTTGGGCGTGCTTCTGAAAGAGCAGGAACTCGCGGACATTCTGGCGTTTCTCCAGACGCTCACCACGCCACCGAAAGACGGGATAACGGTGCCTGCGAAGCGGCCAAATGTATTCGAGTAATCATGAAGATGCCGTTCTGCATCATTGAATTTGTGGCGTTGTTCTGTTTATCGATCTCGAAAGCCGGTGGCGCCGATGCTTTAAAGCCGGATTCGATGGGAGACATTCGCGATTGGAACATGCTCGTGCCCATCGCGCTTCCGGAGGAAGGGGCTTGCGCGCATCTCATTTTCGATGAGCGGATCAAAATCTCAAAATCAAATTATCGCCTCGATCCTCACGACACATCATTGGAAGTAAAGTGAAGCCATACGTATGAATTCAATTGCACACCCCATTTTGCTCACCGCAGTGTTGCTCGCGGGCGCCGCGACAGCCGAAGCCGCTGAAATGCCCTTCTCGCTCAAGGACGCTTTCAAGGAACATTTCCTTATTGGCACAGCGGTCAACCGCAACATGGTTGCCGGCGGCGCGGGTTTCCGCCGCAGCGCCGAGCAAAACGCGCAGGACATCGCCTTGGTAAAAGCGCAGTTCAATCAGATCACGGCCGAGAACGATATGAAGTGGCAGCTTATCCATCCGCGACCCGGCGCGGACGGATTCGATTTTGGGCCAGCCGACGCATTTGTGAATTTTGGTTTGAGCAACAAAATGTATTTGGCCGGGCACACGCTCGTCTGGCATAGCCAAACGCCTCATTGGGTGTTTGCCGGCACCAATCCACCGCCGGTCGTCACTAACACCGCGCCCGTTGCCTCAGCGAACACGAATGCCGCGGGCACAAACCGCCTTGGGCGCGGAGGATTTGGTCCAGGTTTCGGCGGCGGCGGCTTTGGGCGTTACGATGGCCCGCGGGCGTCGCGCGACGAGTTGCTCGAACGCATGCGCGAACACATTCACACGGTCGTTGGCCGTTACAAAGGCAAAGTCAAAGTTTGGGATGTGGTGAATGAAGCCATTGCCGATGGCCAGGGCACAAATGTCCTGCGAAATTCGCTCTGGCTCGAAATCATTGGACCGGACTACCTCGCCAAGGCTTTTCAATTCGCCCACGAAGCGGATCCGGAGGCAATCCTTCGCTACAACGATTATGGATTGGAGAACCCCGCGAAACGCCGCAAGCTCGTCACCTTGATCAAGTCGCTGCAAGAGCAGAAAGTGCCTGTCCATGCCATCGGTTCGCAAGCGCACCTCAACGTCTCCATTACTTTCGAGACGATGGACCAGACACTGACGGAAATCGCGACGCTCGGCCTGCCCATCCACATTACCGAGTTGGATGTGAACAGCGCGGCGGGCGGCCAGCGTGGTTTCGGCGCAGACGTCGCCAACAACAACACGACCACGGAAGGGGGCCTGGTGAACGATGCCGAGAAAAAACTGGCCGATGCCTACGCCGGAATCTTTCGCGCGTTCCTCAAGCATCGCGACTCGGTGAAAATGGTCACGTTCTGGGGCGTGAATGACGCCGTTTCCTGGCGGCGGCAAGGCCGTCCTCTTCTTTTCGACGGCGAAAACAAACCGAAGCCTGCTTTCGAATCGGTGATTCGCACCGCCGCTGAAATCCGGCCAAAATCGCCGTAGGCGTTCCGAGAAGAATGGAAATGGCCATGCAAAAACTCACTCTCAGAGAAAAATTCGGCTACGGCCTGGGCGACATGGCGAGCAACATCGTGTACCAGGCCGTCATCAATGTCCTGATGTATTTCTACACGGATGTGTATGGAATCGAAGCGGCCGCCGCGGGGACCCTGATGATCGTCGTTCGCCTTTTTGACGCCATTACAGATCCGATCATGGGCGGGATCGCCGATCGAACCCGCACTCGATGGGGCCGTTATCGGCCATGGATGCTTTGGTTCGCGATTCCTTACGGCATGCTCGCAGTGGCCGCTTTCATTACTCCGGATGTCGCCCCCGGAACCAAACTGGTTTACGCTTATATTTCCTACGCGTTGCTGATGACCGCCTACACCGCCGTGAACATTCCTTACTCCGCTTTAGCGGGCGTGATGACATCCGACAAAGACGAACGTTCAGGCCTGCAATCGTGGCGCTTCGGCATGGCGATGATGGGTGGTTTTCTGGTGACGGTCTCGGTTTGGCCGCTCTCAAGATTGCTGGGAGGGGGCGGCAAACCTGAAAACCTGCAATTAGGTTTTCCGTTTGCCGTTGCGCTCCTCGCCATTGTGGGTGTGGTCGCGCTCCTCGGCTGTTTCGCCTGGACGAGGGAACGAAACTATCCAGACGAAGCGCAAGGGAGTGCAAAGGCCAGCGTGTTCGAAGATTTGGCCGCCATGTTCCGCAATAGCCAATGGCTTATCGTCACGATGGCCATGTTTATCATTCAAATTCGCGGTGGATTGCAGGGCAATGTGAAGCCGTACTTCATTAAATATTATATCGAGCACGACCTGACCGGGGTTTTCGCCATTACCGAGAACTTCATGGCTTTCTACATGGGGCTGACAATGCTGGCCGGTGTGGCGGGAGTGTTTGTGGCCAATCGACTCTTTTTGAAGCTGCGCTGGTGCAAGGTGACCGTCATGAAAACGGCATTGCTGGGTTCCCTTATCCCCAACGCACTTCTGCTGCTGGTACCGAGACAATGGTGGCAAGCCTCACTGCTGCTTATCATGCTCGCAAACTTCTTCCACATGATGTTTCTTCCGCTGCTGTTCGCCGCGATTCCGGACACGGTCGATTTCGGCTTGAAAACGATCGGCCGGGGCGCGATGGCCATGTTTTTCGCCGGCCAATTGTTTGCCCTCAAGATGGGAATTTCCGTCGGCGGCGGGGCCGGAGGGTGGATTCTCGGAATTTTCGGGTATCAAGCCAATGTGGAGCAAACGGAGCGGTCCCTCTTCGGCATCAAGCTTGCCTTTGCCGGTGCGCCTCTGGTAGCCGCAGTCCTCGTTGTCATCCTTTTGCAATGCTACAAACTTAAAAAGGGCTGGGAACAGAAAGAGGCCATCGTGGGTCGCCCAACCGCTCCAGTCGGCAACCCATGACCATTAAAAACCCCATTCTGCCCGGATTTAATCCAGATCCGTCCATCGTCCGTGTCGAGGACGATTACTACATCGCTACGTCGACCTTCGAGTGGTTCCCCGGCGTACAGATTCATCATTCGCGCGACCTGGTGCATTGGCGCCTTCTCACACGCCCGCTCCGCCGTGCCAGCCAACTCAACATGCTTGGTGATCCCGATTCCTGCGGAGTGTGGGCGCCATGCCTGAGTTATGCGGATGGATTGTTCTGGCTGATTTACACCGACGTGAAACGTTTCGGGCGCACGACTGTTGGCGGAGCGAGCGGCGCTTCTATGCGCGATTTTCACAATTACCTGGTCACAAGCCCCCGCATCGATGGCGAGTGGTCTGATCCGATTTATCTGAACGGCAGCGGATTTGATCCGTCGCTTTTTCACGATGATGATGGCCGCAAATATCTCGTGAACCAACTGTGGGATCATCGGCCCGGGAACAATCGATTTGCGGGAATTGTTTTGCAGGAGTACTCGCCAAACGAACGCAAGCTGATCGGCGAACGCGTCAACATTTTCAAGGGAACCCCCCTGGGCCTGACCGAAGCGCCGCACCTCTACAAGCGCAACGGCTGGTACTATCTGCTCACCGCCGAGGGCGGCACCGCCTGGGGACATGCCGTCACCATGGCGCGCTCGCGAAATCTCCGCGGGCCTTACGAACTGCATCCCGACACCTACATCATCAGCGCCCGCCACCGGCCCGATTCCGAGTTGCAGCGCGCCGGCCATGCGGATCTGGTGAAAACACAAAACGGCGACACTTACATCGTTTATCTCTGCGGCCGGCCCTTGCGTAATCGCGGTCGCTGCACGCTCGGCCGGGAAACAGCCATTCAAAAAATGGTTTGGGGCGCCGACGATTGGCTCCGCACTTTGGATGGAGAGGGAATCCCAACCATTGAAACCCCCGCGCCGCCTTTGCCGGTTCACAACTTTCCGGCTTCCTTTGCGCGCGAGGATTTCGACTCAACGCATTTGCCCATCGATTTCCAATGGCTCCGCACGCCCTGGCCGAACGAAATCTTCAGCCTCGCTGCGCGTCCCGGTCATTTGCGCCTTTATGGCCGGGAAACGATTGGCAGCTTGTTTCGCCAGTCGCTGGTCGCGCGGCGTCAGCAGTCCCATTGTTTTAGCGCCGCCACGGTCGTTGAATTTGAACCGGAGCATTTTCAGCAATTAGCCGGGCTGACCTGCTACTACAGCGCGGCGAAATTTCATTACCTCTACATTTCGCACGATGAAATTCTTGGGAAACATTTGCGCGTGATGTCTTCGCTTCCCGACTCTGTGTTAAGTGATTCCTTCACGCCACCCATTGCAATACCGGCGGGCAAAAGAGTGCATCTCCGTGTGGAAGTGGATTACGAACGAATGCACTTCGCCTATCGCATCGAGGAGGTGGACAACGACTGGCGCTGGTTGCCGCAGCAGTTCGATGCCAGCATTCTTTCCGACGAAGCGACGATCCCCGGATTTCCAAGCTTCACAGGCGCCTTTGTGGGCATGGCATGTCAGGACATGGCCGGGACTTCTCATCCCGCCGACTTCGACTTTTTCGAATACCAGGATCGCGACTATTGCGTGAACTCTTGTAAGCCTGTGAGGGCGACCTCCGCATGATAAAAAAAGAGAGTCCGCCTCGAAGGCGGACTCTCTCACGACAAAAGTAAAGCAGGGGAGCCTATGGCTTGCCCTGGCTCTTGGGAACAGTGACGGTCACCGTCCTGGTCGTCGCGTTGCCCGCGGCGTCGCTGGCCTCGACAGTGATGGTATAAACGCGCCCGTTGCCTTTGCCACTGCGCTCGGCGCGGAGATTCAGCGTGAGCGGGCCGGTGATTTCGATGTCGCCGGCGGTGTCGCCGTCGCCAAGCCCGTTGTCAGCTTCATTACTCGTTGCGCTGATAATTTTCAATGAGGCCACGCCCACGGCATCGGACGCGCCCGCTATCAACGTGACCGGAACCATTTTGTGATTCGGCGGCCACAACGAATTGTTCGATGGCGTGAGGCTTGTGATCACCGGCGCGGTTGTATCCTGGACGGTGATGAGGATACTCCCGGAACCTGTGTTGCCGGCGGCGTCGGTGGCGGAAAGAGCAACCGAGGAGACACCCAACGGGAACGTGCTGCCGGAAGGCGGGTTTGCGGACACCGGCACATTGCCGCTGACTAAATCAGTGGCAGAGGCAACAAACGTAATCTCTGCGCCAGCCGAGCTTGTGGCCTCAGCGGTGATGGAAGCGGGCGCTGAAATTGCCGGTGGCGTTGTATCGACCACAGTGATCGTGAAGGAAGCGGTTGCCGTGTTGCCGGCAGCATCGGTGGCCGTGAGGTTCACCAGAGTTGTGCCCAGCGGGAATGTGCTGCCGGAAGGCGAACTCGACGTGACGTTCACCGGGCCGTCCACATTGTCCTGGGCGCTCGCTGTGAAGTTAACGCTGCTGCCGCTCGGGCCAGCGGCCTCGACGGTGATGTTGGCGGGCGCGGTGATGACCGGCGGCATGGTGTCCGCGGGGGCAGCAGGAACGATTTCCAGCGGCTGACTGGCCTCGATGCTCAGGTCGATCCGGAAATTGAAGCCATTCAAACCGCCGTAGTCACCAACGTAGATGGTGATCGTGTTTTCACCGACCAGCACGTTTTGGGAAAAAACCGCGTCGGCGTTCAATTGATCAGCCTGCCCCTGAATCGTTGGACCGGTGCTGACACCGTTAATTGCAACTTGCGCGAAGTTGTCTGCCTTGAGCGAAAACGTCATCTGCGGATTCTGTGCGTCCGATGGGACCGTGAAGCGCACGCGGTAGAGGTACCACAAAGTGTTGGCAGTGGTGGGACCGGCGCCCGGATCCGAGGCTCCGTCCGTCTTGTAATTAATCCAGCGCGTGGTGCCGGCGACATTTCCCCATGGGTGGGTAACCGGATGACCATACGGTGCGTAATTCACTATGTAAGCAGGCTGCCATTGGCCGGTGGCGGGATTGAAGTATTCGGTGTTCGCGGCGATGTCTCCCGGATTGCCCACGCCACCAAGGATCGTGAGCGTTTGGGTCGGCAACGGCGGTGCGCCAGCAGGTCCATTGCGCAGCAGCTGCGTTCCGGCGCCAAAGGTGCCCACGACAATGTCGAGTGTCCCGGGTCCGCTGTGGGTCAGGTCGCCCATGGCGAGTCCTCCCGCACGGAGACCCGGAATATAATTGGGTGCTGCGAGTCCGCCGCTCCCGTCATTCAGCAAATACGCCAGGCTGTCGCCGGTCGTCGCACCCGTTACCACCACATCGAGAAGCCCGTCACCACTAATGTCCCCGACAGCTCCCATGCCGTTCCGGAAGAATGGGGTGGCGTAGGTTGTCCCCGCATCGAAACTGCGTGCGCCTGTGCTGCGGAACAAGGTCACACCGCCGGTCCTCGTGCCTCCAATGTCTGATGCGGACACCACCAGATCAGGCAACGTGTTGCCATCCATATCGGCAATCACCACGCCCTGCGCCTGATTTGCTCGTCCGTTAGGAGTGATGGGAAATGGCATGCCCAACGAGGAGAACGCTCCCGTGCCGTTGCCGTAGAGAATGGTGACCGCGTTGCCACTCCCGAACTGTCCAAACCCGCTGGTAACGACGATATCACCATTGCCATCGCCATCCAGGTCGCCCCCCTCCACAAACTGCGCCGGGACATCGCCATGACCCATGAACCTCGTCCATACGATGGTTGGTGGCGTGCTGAAATTGCCCGAACCATCGTTCAGGAAAACCCACACGTCGCCTTTTGAAGTAAAAAAGTTGTTGGCGCCGCCCACGATGAGTTCGGGCTTGCCGTCCCCGTTCACATCTCCGAGCGCTGCGGACCAGACGACGTAGCGCGTATCACCAGGATTACGCGTGTCGTACACGTTGAAGACGGTCGGGCTCCCCAAATTCCCGGCGCCATCACCGAAAAGGACGGACAACCCTCCCGTGTTGGCATAATCAAGTGTTATGACGTCCAGGTGGCCATCGCCGTCGATGTCGCCCAAGTCGATGCTGCGCGGCCTCGCAGCGAGAGTGGAAGGAAAGGCGGGAAACTCCGCGGGTGTTCCAAAGCCGCCCTGGCCGTCGCCGAGCACGACCTGGACGTTTTGGTTCTCATAGCGTCCGATGACGACATCCTGATTTCCATCGCCATTCATATCGCCAATCGCAACAGAGCCGGAATTGCCTGTCGCCGAAATCGTCTGGTAAGGAGGCGCGGGGAGGGTTACCTGGCCCTCTGACCGATCTGGCAGTGCCAGCGTGGCCAAAGCAGAAAAAATCAACATGGCGCGCGAGGCAGGGATCAGGCGCCCGCCAGGTTGACGTATTTTAAACGGCACGCTGAATCGCCTGCCTGCCTTGTAGAGGAGGGATCGGCACAAGGATCGTATGGGGATTGTTTTTTTCATGGGCTTACTCTTTCAATGACGGATTACTTTTGGTCTCATGACTGATTGCAGGCTGCGCGGGCCTTTGCAGCGGACATGCCAGACGGGGTGAGCGCGCTGGCAACGGACAACGCTGGCCCCATTTCGCGCGAGATGGTTGGCAACTCCGTCAGCGGACAACACGATGGGATCGAGAAGTTCGGCCGGCCGCTCATCGAATCGCGAATGATCATGGAACTGAAGCAGATCCGAACGCCAAAGCCTGCTTAAGTTTTCTTCGCTGAGCTCCGAAAAACTACGGCGGTGAAATCAAACCTCGAGCCAAAGGAGAGAGAAAAATCATGAGATTTTTTCCGTTTGAGGCGGGCAGTTTCTAAAGCCGCGTGGCAAGGGGCTTTGAATTTGCAATCAAGTTCCGACGAAATTCCGATCAAGTTGCGAGCAAATTGCGACAAAACGACCGCTGCCCCGTTTGGACAGGAACACGAAAGAGCCGGGGCGATGTGGATTAGTGAGACCCCAATTGATCACTCAGATCCCTTCGTTCGAGGAGGGATCGTGTTTAATCTGGGCCGCCGGATTCGAAGATTGCCGCAGCCGGTAATCGGTGGCCTTGCCGACATTCATTCTTTGCAGATCTCCAGTTTCGGTGAGTTTGCGCAGGAGATAGCACGCGCGATGAATTCCCACATTGAGGAGATGGCGGCATTCGGGATTCGTGATGCTGCCATGGGCTTCCACATAACGCAGCACACGATCCTCGTCGCTTCCCGCCGGGAATCGGCATCGTCTTCGTGAGGCATCGCCCGGTTCCACAATCGGTCCTGGATCAGCCGGCTCTTCTCTTTGATGGGTCGTCAGGATGCGCAGATGTTCTGCTGTGATCGTGCCGCCCCCACTTTCAATCAAGGCGCGTTCGATGAGATTTCTTAACTCCCGGACATTGCCTGGAAAATCGTACGTTTCCAACTTGGCCAAGGCGTCGGCGGTGAAGTCTGGCGCCGGCATTCCCATCTCATCGGACAAACGGGTGACGAAATGTTTGGCCAACAGCGGAATATCTTCGCGACGTTTGCGCAGCGGCGGCACTTCGATCGAGTAACCGGCGAGACGGAAATAAAAATCTTTCCGGAAAGCTCCGGCCTGGATCTCGGACGGCAATTCGGCGTTTGTGCCGGCGAGAATGCGGACCTCAACTTTTCGGCGGCGATTGGATGAACCGACCGGCTCGATCATCCCATCCTCAATCACGCGGAGCAGCTTGGCCTGCAAATCCAGCGGCATGTCGCCGACTTCATCGAGAAAGAGGGTCCCACCGTCGGCTTGAACAAAGTAACCCGGATGATCGGCGGTCGCGCCGCTGAAAGCGCCTTTGACATGGCCGAAGAAGGCGGATTCGCCGAGTTCTTTGGGAATGGCGCTGCAATTCACGGCAACGAATGGGCCTTTGGCGGTCGCTCCGCCGTAATGGATGGCGCGAGCGATGAGCTCTTTGCCGACCCCGCTCTCGCCGAGGATGAGCACGTTCGTGTTCGAGAAAGGTTGAATCTTGCGAATGGCGCTCAGGACTTCAGAGAACGCCGGGCTCCGGCCCACAAATCCGGACACGCCCCAGCGCTGCGCTTCCTGTTCGGAAAGAAGGGAAAGTTGTTGGTCGGCTTTCTTTAAAGCAGACTCGGCTCGCTCGCGCCGATCGACCTCCTCTTGCAGCGCGCGCGTCAATCGATGGTTCTTCAGGTGGGTTTCGATACGAACGAAAACCTCCTCCTCCTGAAATGGCTTGGTGATGTAATCCACCCCGCCGGAGCGAAATCCTTCCACCACGCCCTCGGTTTCATCTTTCGCAGTGATGAAGATGACCGGAATGTGAGCGTAGGCCGGGTTTTGTTTCAAGCGGCGACAGGTCTCGAAGCCATCAAGCCCTGGCATGATCACATCCAGAAGGATCAATTCGGGCGGGTCGTTTTGCACCAGCTTCAATGCGATCTCGCCACTGGGCGCCGCCGCGACGGTGTAGCCTTGCATATCAAGCAACTGGCAGAGGACCGCCCGATTGGCGTCCGTGTCGTCCACCACAAGAATGGTCGCGTCGCGCAGGTTCACAGATGAAGCGATCGATTCAGCTCCGAACCATTGCTTCGATTGGAGAAAAGTCTCGGTAATATTTTCGCGGGGCAACAGCTGAGCGTCATGAATTTCAAGCGTCGATACTATCTCCGGGTGCACCATTCCGCAAGCGCCCCCTGCCGGAAGTCAGCCATTTTCAGTTGGAATGTGATTCTGCATGGCGGAGCGCGGCCGGTGCACAGCAGCGGATGGGGAGCGCGCCCGCCCCGGGCGCACTTCGAGGCGCCCCCGCCTCGAAGCCTGGCGATTGTGAAGCGAACGATTTGGATTGAAGCGCCCGCCAACAAAAGCAGTTTACGGCTGAAAGCTGGAAACGACACGCCGGACGTGAGTGCTCCCGCCGCGGCCCTGTTGTTGCAAGTGCAACAAAAGCCTGGAGTCAAGGTTCTCGACAAAGGGAAGCCCGTCGCATCGCCAAAAGGTTCAACCGCGA
>JBFMDG010000031.1:0-21510 GCA_040754135.1 Verrucomicrobiota bacterium | reverse complement strand
GGAACGCGTGTTTGAGCTGCCGACTGCGCCGCGCGGCGCAAGAAATTCGGCGGCGAAAGCGCGCGTTCGGTTTTGAGCAAAACTGTTTCGAACCGGCGCCGGCCTGAGGAATACGCCTTGCGAAGGGATTGCCGTCAGGACCGTCAGGCGGTTGAGTTCAAGGTTCGATTTCATTTTGTTCGAGAACAGGAAACACCCGCACTGTTAAGCTTGTGTGTGGCTCGAAGCGGAGAATTGTTAAGGAAATGTAAAAGTTCGGGATTTCGCGGCTGCCCCTGGATAAAGTGCGCCCTGTGCAAACCATGATCGCGTTGATCACACTCGACGGTGCCGTTCAATGCCTGCCCGCATGAGTGTTTCACGACCCGACTCGAGTGCGAGCGACCCCGCGCCGCAGAACGCCGGGCGCACGCGGGTGCTTGTCATCGACGATGACCGCAAGCTGTGCCGGTTGATCCGGGAATATCTCGCACCGATGGGCTACGAGGTTGAAGCGGCGCACACTGGGCCGGATGGGCTCGAACGCGCTTTCGAAGAAAAATTCCACGCCATCATTCTCGATGTGATGCTGCCCGGAATGGACGGATTCGAAGTGCTGAAACAGCTTCGCCGGAAATCGGACGTTCCGGTGTTGATGCTCACGGCGCGCGGCGACGAGGCCGATCGCATCGTGGGGCTGGAAATCGGCGCGGACGATTATGTGCCGAAGAATTTTTCCACGCGCGAGTTGCTGGCGCGATTGCGCGCGGTGACCCGGCGGGCCGCCCGTTCTCCGGCGGGGCAGGGCGACGCGCCAGAAGCCGACGTGGTGGTGGGGCCGTTGCGGATTCAGCCGGCATCGCGCACAGCGCTGTTGCGTGACGAGCCGCTGACGCTTACGCCGGTCGAGTTTGATTTATTGCTCTGTCTGGCGCGGGCCCGTGGGCGGGTCAAAACGCGCGAACAACTCCTCGATGCAATTTGCGAGCGCAACTACGACGTGTTTGACCGATCGATCGACGTGCACATTTCGGCGCTGCGCAAGAAACTGGACGACGATCCGAAATCGCCGCGCTTCATTCGCACACTGCGGTCGGCCGGTTACATGTTGATCGATCCGGATGCCGCATGAGGATTCGCCTTCCACTTTGGGCGCGCATCTTGGGCTGGTTTTTCCTGAACGTGGTTTTTCTGGCGGTGGTGTTCACCGTGGTGGTGCGCATGCAATTCCGCTTCGGCCTGGATTCGCTCCTGGCCGGCCGCGCCGGTGAACGCATCCAATTGGTCAGCGAACTGATTGTTTCTGAATTGAACCGGATTCCGCGCGGCGAATGGAATGATCTGCTCGATCGGTTCGGCGGCGCATATCAAGTCGAGTTTGCGTTGTTTCGCATGGATGGCGTGCAACTGGCAGGGCATCCGGTTGTGCTCCCGGAAAAAGTGCGCGCCAAAGTGATGGAACCGCGCGGGCCGCCGGCATTGGCCCGCATGCAAGCCCGAGCTTCACCGCCGAATCCTCCCGAGACGCCCGCGCGCGACCAGGAGGGGTTTCGCGGACCGCCGCCCGGGCCGAATCGCCGCGGTCCGGATGTGCTGCCGCCGCGCCCGGGGATTCCAGGGACCTTTCCGAAATTCCTGCTGCGCACGCAGGAGCCGAGCCGGTATTGGGTGCTGGTGCACATCCCGTTTACCGATCCGGACCGGCCTCGGCCGATTCCGATGACGCTCGCGGCCATTTCGAATTCGTTGAGTGCCGGAGGATTCTTTTTTGAAATCAAGACGTGGGGCGCCGTGGCCGCGGGCGTGATTTTACTTTCTGTTTTGTTCTGGCTGCCGCTCATTCGCGGCATTACGCGCTCGATCCGCCAGATGCAACAGGCCACGGAACAAATCGCCGAAGGGCGTTTCGAAGTACGCGTGGACGAACATCGACGTGACGAACTGGGATCGCTCGGCCAGGCCATCAACCGCATGGCCGGGCGGCTCGCGGGATTTGTCACGGGACAGAAACGGTTTCTTGGCGATATTGCGCACGAGCTGTGTTCGCCCCTGGCCCGCATGCAAATGGCCATTGGCATTTTGGAACAACGCGCCGATGAAAAGCAAAAAACCGCGTTGGACGATGTGCGCGAGGAAGTCGAACAAATGTCCGCGCTCGTGAATGAACTGCTCTCGTTTTCACGCGCGTCGCTTGCTGGCCACCATGTCCAGCTCAAACGCGTGCGCCTGGCCGACATCGTGGACAAAGCCATCCGCCGCGAATCGGCTCGATCGGACCTCATTGAATGTGCGATTCCGGCAGATCTCGAAGTGCAGGCCGACCCGGATCTGCTCCAGCGCGCCGTCGCCAATCTGCTGCGGAATGCCCTGCGTTACGCAGGAGAGGCGGGCCCGATCACCGTGTCGGCAATGGCAAATGCTGGCGGAGTAGAATTGAAAGTGGCGGATTGCGGTCCGGGAATTCCGCCCGAGGCATTGGATAAAATTTTCGATCCGTTCTTCCGGCCCGATCCATCTCGTGACCGTCAAACTGGCGGCGTCGGATTGGGCCTGGCCATCGTGAAGACTTGCGTGGAAGCGTGCGGCGCCCAGGTCATGTGCCGCAATCGTCAGCCAAGCGGATTGGAAGTGGAAATCCATTTTCCGCCGGACGCAACCGCCGCCACCGGCAGTCGCTGAAGTCTGGAACCAAGCGAACCAAGCAGCTGAGTCCCGCGCTGACAACACTATTTGCGCGAAGGTCGTGCCCGTGGACACAGCCGCCGATCCGATCCAAACTTCCACTGGCCAACCGGCGATTCTTCTGCATATTCTCCCCGCCTGATTTGGCAGAACCGGGCCGCGCGTTCCCGATTTCACGATGTTCCGAGAGCCGCGGGTTTGTTGCTGCCGCGAGAGTGATTATGAATTCAGAGATTCGTCCGAGCCGCCAGATACGACAGGACTTCCTCGACTTTTTTCGGTCGAAGGAACACACCATCGTGCCTTCATCGAGTCTGCTGCCCGACGCCCCCAATTTGCTCTTCACCAACGCCGGCATGAACCAGTTCGTGCCCATCTTCCTCGGCCAGCGCGCCCCGGACGTCGATCAATGGCCCGGCGCCATCCCTGGAAGGCCCACGCGCGCCGCCGATACGCAAAAGTGCATCCGCGCCGGCGGCAAGCACAACGACCTCGAAGACGTCGGACTGGACACGTATCACCACACTTTTTTCGAGATGCTCGGCAATTGGAGTTTCGGCGATTACTTCAAACGCGAGGCCATCGACTGGGCTTGGGAACTGGTGACCGAAGTTTGGAAATTTCCCAAGGAACGTCTCTACGCCACGGTTTACAAACCGGATCCGGCGCAGGGCGATCCCAGCCAACTGGATCAGGAGGCGTGGGACTTCTGGGCCGAAAAATTCCGCGCCGCCGGCCTCGATCCGCAAGTCCACATCGTTTACGGAAACAAGAAAGATAATTTCTGGATGATGGGCGACACCGGTCCGTGCGGGCCATGCTCAGAAATCCATGTCGATCTCACCCCCGCCGGCGACACCCGCGGCGCGCTGGTGAACAAAGGCGACGCGCGTTGCATCGAGATTTGGAATCTGGTCTTCATCCAGTTCAACGCGAATCCGGACGGGACCTTCTCGCCTTTGCCCGCCAAACATGTCGATACCGGCATGGGTTTTGAACGTGTCACGAGCATTATCCAGGGCACGAAAGGGTTCACCGATTTCGCCCATGCGAAGATCTCGAATTATGAAACCGATATTTTCCGGCCGATTTTTGACGCGTTGGAAAAGCTCAGCGGCAAGCGGTATGGCTCGACTCTGCCGAAGCCCGGCACGGCCGGCGATACCGAGCAGGAGAGAATCGACATCGCTTTCCGGGTGATCGCGGATCATATCCGCACGCTGAGTTTTGCGATCGCGGATGGGATTCAACCGGGGAACAATGAGCGGAATTATGTTTTGCGGCGGATCTTGCGGCGCGCGGTGCGTTACGGGCGCACGCTCGGTTTTCGCGAACCGTTTTTTTATAAGCTCGTGGAAGTGCTCGCGCAAACGATGGGGGACGTGTTTCCCGAACTCCGGCAAAAGCAGAAACATGTCGAGGACGTGATCCGTATCGAGGAGGAAGCATTTAACAAGACGCTGGATCGAGGGATTGAGCTGTTTGACGATTATTGGTGGCGTGTGGTTAAAGGGCTTGTTCAGAATCGAATGGCGAAGCAAGGGTATCGCATTATTTACAAGGACTACAAGAGCGACGCTGTTCCTTGGAACAAGACGTTAGATTTGAACACTGATTCACTGCAAAAACTAAAGAATCTGGGAATCGAGTTTCCAGCTTTAGACGCCAGTTTCGCCTTTGAACTTTATGACACTTACGGTTTCCCGCTCGATCTCACCCAACTGATGGCCCGGGAGCGGGGTTTGACCGTGGATGTCGCCGGGTTCAATCAACTCATGGATGAGCAGCGCGAACGCGCCCGCAAAGCCCAGAAGAAACAAATCATCGAAGTTTCCCAACTGGACCTGAACGTCCTGACCCGCTTTGTCGGATACGAGCGCCTTGAAACTCCGGCCAAAGTCCTCGAAGTGGTGAAGATCAAAGACAAAACCGCCGTCGTGCTCGACACTTCGGCTGCTTATGCCGAAATGGGCGGTCAGGTGGGCGACACGGGTGAGATCAGTCATGGCGGTCAACTCTGGCGCATCGTCAACACTCAAAAATCCGGCAACACCTGGCTTCACATTCTAGAGTCGCGCGTCAACGGCGAATCCGACGTGCCTTTGACCGGCTCTGAGGTCACGTTAATCGTTGATGCTCCGCGCCGTCACGCCATCGAGCGTCATCACACCGTCACACACTTGTTTCACTGGGCGCTGCACGAGGTGGTGAGCCACGACGCCACGCAAAAGGGTTCCTACGTTGGACCGGAGAAATTGACTTTCGATTTCAACAGCGCGCCGCTGACCGCGACGCAGCTCGCCGATATTGAAAAGCTCGTCAACGAACGCATTCTGGAAAACGCGCCGGTGAGCTGGACGGAACTTCCTTATCGCGAAGTGAAGCCGCGCAAAGACATTCTGCACTTGTTCGGTGAAAAGTACGGCGACACGGTGCGCGTGGTGCAGATCGGCGGACGCCCGCAAGCTCTCGATGGTTTCAGCATGGAACTTTGCGGCGGCACGCACACGCGCGCGACCGGCGAAATCGGCCTGTTCCGCCTTATCGGGGAATCCGCGATTGCCGCGGGCGTGCGGCGGGTCGAAGCGATTGCCGGGATGGAAGCATGGCGCAAAGCGAATGAGGAACTCGCGCTCCTCCGAACTGTTTCAGGAAAAATCAACGCGCCCATCGGCGAACTCGAAAAAAAGGTCGAGGCCTTGCTCGCGCATCAAAAGGAACTCGAGAAGCAGCTCAAAGCGGCTCAACAAAAAGAAGCGGCCAACACCGCCCGCACCCTGCTGGGACGCGCCGAAACTGATGCCGGCGTGCCGCGCATCGTGGAAAATCTTGGCGCGGCAGATGCCGATACGCTTCAGGCAGTGACGGACGCGCTGAAAGGACAGTTCAAAGGGGTCATCGTGCTCGGCGGCGTCAGCGCGGGCGCGGTGGCGTTGGTCGCCGCGGTCACGCCGGAGTTCACCTCGAAGATTCAAGCCGGAAAGATCATTCAAGCCATCGCCCCCATCGTCGGCGGAAAGGGCGGCGGCCGTCCGGACAACGCGCGCGGCGGCGGCAAGGACGGCTCGAAACTCGAAGAGGCATTGGCCCAAGCGCGAGCACTGGCAGTGGCGGCCAAGGGGTGAAGCGTTGCAAGCGGAGGATTGAACCTGTGCGCGAGGGTCAAAAGAGTTAAATGGTTAAATGGTTAAATGGTTAAATCTTGGCATGGGCTGAGGGGCGACCAGCGCTTAACCTGGGCATTTCCTAAACCGCTTTCCACCATTTTCACGCCGTTCCCCATGTAACTCATGTCACCCATGCAACCATTTAACCATTTAACCATGTAACACTTTTAACCATGTAACTTTTTAAGGTTGTTCGCGCTTGCCATGCGCATCTTTCAAAGGGAAAGATGGCGCGCGTTCCAATGCCCGGACTCAGCCATCATGCCAGTCTGTTGCTCACGACTTTGCTCGCGATTGGCGCGCTGATTCTCTTCATCGCCCGTTTCAAACTCAATGCGTTCGTGGGGCTGATCCTCGCCTCGTTGTTTGTTGGACTCGGGTCGGGCATGAATCTGCCCGATATCGCCAAAGCATTTCAGGAAGGCGTCGGCAACACGCTCGGGTTCATCGCGATTGTCGTCGGGCTCGGAACAATTCTCGGAAAATTGCTCGCTGAATCGGGCGGCGCAGAGGTCATCGCGCAACGTTTCGTCCAGCTCTTTGGGACACGCCGGGTGCATTGGGCGCTGCTCTTCGTCTCGTTCATCATCGGGCTGCCGGTATTTTTTGGCGTCGGCCTCGTGCTCCTCATTCCGATCGTGTTCACCATTGCGCGTGAAACACGCATTCCCTTGCTGCATCTTGGCATACCGGTGGTCGCCGGCTTGTCCGTGGCGCATGGGCTCGTGCCGCCGCATCCCGGACCACTCTTCGCCATCGAGAAGCTCGAAGCCGACGTGGGGAAAACAATCTTCTATTCGATCATCATCGGATTGCCCACGGCCATTGTCGCTGGTCCGCTGCTCGGAAGCATTTTGTCGCGTCGTGTCTCAGTCGAGCTCGGAGGCATCGGCGAAAAACTGATCGCGCAAAAGCCTCCGGCCCGAAGGCCGGGTTTCGCGCTCGCCTTGTTCACGGTCGTGCTTCCCGTGCTGCTTATGCTCCTGGCGACCATCGCCGATATTGGACTTCCGAAGACGAGTGTGGTGCGGCAGTGGGCCGATTTCATAGGCAGTCCGCTGGTGGCGATGTTGATCGCGACGCTCGTGTCTTTTTACACGTTTGGATCGATTTGCGGATTTAGCCGCGCGCAAATTTTGAAGTTCACCGAGGATTGCGTCGGTCCGGCGGCCATGATTTTCCTGGTGGTAGGCGCGGGTGGCGGGTTCAGCAAAGTGCTCGATTACAGTGGCGTTGACGACGCCATTTCGAATCTCGCCACGCGCTGGCCCATTTCGCCGCTGTTGCTCGGTTGGGTCGTCGCGGCATTGATCCGCGTGGCGGTCGGCTCGGCGACCGTGGCGGTGACGATGGCGACGGCGATCATGGTGCCGATTGCGGCGAGCTTGCCTGGAACCAATCGCGAACTCCTGGTGCTGGCCATGGGCGCCGGATCGCTGATCCTGTCGCATTTGAACGATGGCGGCTTTTGGTTTGTGAAAGAGTATTACAATCTGTCCGTGTCGCAGACATTGCGGACGTGGACGGTGATGGAAACGCTGATTTCTGTCGTCGCGTTGATCGGAGTTTTGCTGTTGGACACTTTGTTGCACTGATTTTTCTATGCTGATTTTCGATGCTCATCTGGACTTGTCGATGAACGCGCTCGAATGGAATCGCGATCTCAGGCGGCCGATCGATGAAATCCGCGCGCGCGAAGCCGGCCTGACGGACAAGCCCGATCGAACTCGCGGCACGGTTTGTCTGCCGGAGATGCGGCGGGGCCGGATTGGAATCTGTGTGGCGACACAGATTGCGCGTTATGTGAAGCCGCAAAACAAATTGCCCGGCTGGCATTCGCCTGAACAGGCCTGGGCGCAGACGCAAGGCCAACTCGCTTGGTATCGGGCCATGGAAGAAGCGGGTGAAATGTTTCAAATCCACGATGGCGCAACTCTCGAAAAGCACCTCGACCTCTGGAATTCCGGCGCGAATTCCTCCGGCGATCATGGCTCGAGCGCGACCAAACCGCTGCCCATCGGATATATTTTGAGCCTGGAAGGCGCGGACTCGATGATCAGTCTGAAACACCTCGAACGCTCGTTTGCGCAAGGATTGCGTGCGGTGGGACCGGCGCATTACGGGCCCGGCACTTACGCGCAGGGGACCGATGCGACAGGCGGCATCGGCGTGCGGGGCCGCGAACTCCTGAAGGAGATGGACCGGCTGGGAGTGATTCTCGATGTGACGCATTTGTGCGACGACAGCTTTTGGGAGGCTGTTGATCATTTCGAGGGACCGTTGTGGGCGAGCCATTCCAATGTTCGGTCGCTCGTGCCGCACAACCGCCAGTTCACCGATGAACAGATTAAATATCTCGTTGGCCGCGGCGCAGTCATCGGCGGCGCTCTCGATGCCTGGATGATGGTGCCGGGGTGGATTCGCGGAAAAACCACACCGCAAAGCGCGGGCGTCACGCTCGACACCCTCGTCGATCACATCGATCACGTCTGCCAGATCGCGGGCAATGCGAGCCACTCGGGCATCGGTTCGGATCTCGATGGCGCCTTTGGACGCGAACAATCACCGGCGGATCTGGATACGATTGCGGATCTGGCGCGCTTGCCGGAATTGTTTGCCGCTCGGGGTTATAAGCCGGAGGAAATCGAAGGAATAATGCACCGGAACTTCATTGCGTTCCTGCGGAAAGTTTGGACCGGACGTTGATTCTCGGCATGGAACGTTGCGGATTCGCAAGCCTGTGATGCCGCAAGTTATTGGAAAAAGAAGTAGCTGGAATTCCCAACCCATTAGGGTTGTATTGCAGCGGAGCCAGCAACAGCAAGATTTCGCGCTACGGAAGCGGCACGAGCTCGATATTGCGAAACCAGATTTCCGCCCCCGAAGATTGCAATCCCACGCGCCCACTCGAGGGTGAAACTTCTGAAAGGCGATTCACGAGTTGCCCGTTCAGGTAGATTTCGATGTTGTCGCCGCGGCAAATCCAATCGAGCCGCGTCCATTGTCCGAGGGGACTTTCGACGTCATCGCGTCCGCGAAATCCGAGGACGTCTTTAAAGGCTTGATCGCGATTATTCCAAGCGACCGGTTTATTGGATTCTTCGATACGCATTTTCGGAGCGCCCGCGGCGAAGCTGAGCTGTGAATCCGTTTGCACGGCTTCGGCGGTGACGCCCGGTTTGATCGGACGGCCCTGATCATCGGCAGCAAGGCCGCTCATGAGTTCCACTGTTCCGGAGTTGCCTTCCATGAGTTTGACTTGAATGGCGGTCGGCGAACCCGATGCGCTACTGGAAATCGACGCATGCAGGAGAACCGCGCTACTCCGCGCTGATTCTTTGCGGGCGCCATAAGCAGGGCCTCCCCATTTGTAATGCAGCGAAAGCCGGTAATTGCGGAAACTATCTTTGGTGAATATCCAGCCCATGTGCGCCTGATCCCCTTTGCCGCCCGCAATGCGCAACATGCCATCGACAGCGGCGAAGGCGGTTTGGTCTTTGCCGGAAAGATCGCTGGGATAAACCGTCCATTCATCGAGATCGCGTCCGTTAAAGAGTTTGACTGGATCGAGCATGTCGGCACTCGGTCCACGAATCGCGTTCACGCAGCCGGTGATGCAAAGCGCAACAAAACAGACGCACGCAGTAAAAAAACGCATGCGGGTAAATAACCTGCAATCCCCAGGCACAGCCATCAAAAAAATGTTCGGGCAACCAACGAAAGGCGTTTGGAGATGCGTCGCGCTTTAAAGTTTAACCTTGGCTGCCGTCGCTGATTTATGATTGCCGCTTCAAGCTCCCATTCCTTCCATGCGCCAGCCAACGCTCAAGCCGCCGCCTGTTTGCGCGGCGCGAAATCGGCGCACCGTTTGCCGCCAGGAAACATCTTATGCGGATTGCAGCGCTGCTCGGGATCAAACACGCGGCGCAACAACTGCATCGCTTCAAGATCATCGCGGCTGAATTGCTTCGCCATGAAATCAATTTTTTCGACGCCGATTCCATGTTCGCCCGTGACACTGCCGCCCAACTCGATGCACTTTTCCAGAATCTCGTTGCCAGCAGCCACGGCGCGGCGCACTTGTTCCGGATCGCGCTCATCGTAAAGAACGAGGGGATGAATGTTGCCGTCCCCCGCGTGGAAAACATTCGGGATGCGCAAGCCGTATTTCTCGCTGGTGGCGCGGATGAATCGCATGATTTCCGGAAGCTTCGACCGTGGCACCACACCGTCCTGCGTCAGGAAATTCGGGCTGAGCCGCCCGATGGCGCCGAAAGCGCGTTTGCGGCATTTCCAGAGGAGCGCGCGTTCCTCTTCGGTTTTGGCCAGACGCACTTCCCGCGCGTTGTTCTTGCGGCAAATGTCCAGGACCCGATCGGCCTGACGTTCGAGCCCAGCGGAAAATCCATCGAGTTCGACAATCAACACCGCACCCGCGTCGAGCGGAAATCCGAATTGATAGGCCGCTTCCACCGCCTGAGTGATCAGTTGATCCATCATTTCCATCGCCCCTGGAACAATCCCGGCCGCGATAATGTCGCTGACCGTTTGGCTGGCGTCCTCGACACTCTCGAAAACCCCCAGCATGGTTTTGTAGGCTTGAGGCGCGCGAATGAGACGCACAAGCACGCGCGTGACAATACCGAACATCCCTTCGCAACCGATCACCGCGCCGCGCAAATCGTAGCCGTCCACTTCTTCGCCGCCTTCCGGTCGCGCACCGAGCCAGACGACTTCGCCATCGGGCAGGACGAGTTCGAACCCGAGCACATGGTTTGTGGTGACGCCGTATTTCAGCGTGTGCGGGCCGCCGGAATTTGTTGCGACATTGCCGCCGATGGTGCAGGCGGGCTGGCTCGAGGGATCGGGCGCATAAAGGAGCCCGCGCGATTTGACGGCTTGGGTAATCCAGGCGTTGACGCAACCCGCTTCGACGAGCGCCCGGCGGTTGCGGTAATCAATCGAAACAATCTTGTTCATGCGCGTTACCGCAATCATGACACCGCCGGTGACCGCGAGGACCGCGCCGCTCAGGCTGGTCCCGGCGCCGCGCGGGATGATCGGGACCTGATGCGCAGCGCAAAGTTTGACGATGGCGGAAACCTCACTTGTGGATTTGGGAAGGACGACGACGTTCGGCCGGTTTTTCTCGAGCGTATAGGCGTCGCATTCATACACGAGCAACTCCTCGTCGCGTTGAATGAGCGCATCGCGACCGACAAGGCGCGTCAGTTCGGCGACAAAGCCCGGCGGCAAACCGTCAGTATGAGCGTGATGCACAGAGCCAGATTAAGCGAATCATCGGCAAAGACGACGCAATTTTGCTCCCGTGCGCGGTCGCGTGACGGTTTTGGGTTTGAATTCGATTTTCACAAACGCTTCCGGAGAACACGCTCCTTCAAGTGGTCGAGTTCAAGGAATGGCCACGGCCCGATAAAAACGCTGTCGCGCTTCCGCAGAGCTTGAATCCACAAATTCGAATGGGGAAGTGGCGAGCAGAAAATTCGTCACGGCCAGCCAGTTCGCAGTCGGAACCTGAGGTGCAGCCTGCAATTCATAACGCATGCCCTCGGCGCCTTGCACACTTACCTGCGGTTTGCCCGATTCCATTTTAAGATTCAATCGCGCCGGAATCGGGGTTACGCCGACAAACGGTGCGCCGGTGGAAAACTTGAACAACGCCGCGTGGCCACCGTTCAGGTTTAAAACCAGCTGCCTCCGTGAACTGACCACGGGCAGTGTTTGAGTCTGCACCTTGGCCGTGTCTGGATCGAGCAGTTCCACGCTCGTGATGCTCGCGGGGAAAGCAAAATTCAATTTGATCTCCTGCAGGCAATCCTCTGCTGATCCGGCGGCATCGGTCAGCCCATTGACGACCATGAAATAAATCTCGTTGCTGAAATTTGGGCCGTCGAAATCTTCGTCCAGCAGCTTGAACCAGGCGATGATCACATCTCCCGGCTGGCCTCCATTGCGCGGGCCTTTGTTTGTCACCACCCAGCCGCGCAGGTACGGATCGTTCCGATTGGCCGCCCAATCGGTATAACTGTTCGGCGCTTCGGGATCGGCGGCAAAGCCAATCGGGATCGGGTTGGGCGTGCCGTTGGAATTCTTTCCCCGAATGAACATGATGCTCGTGGTGAAAATGTTGTTGGCTTCGTTGACCGGCTTGAGGCGGACGAGGGCTTTGCCGAAATTGCGGGCCTGCCGATTGATGGCCGTTTTTTCGGCGAGCAACGGCGTGGGATTGCTGTCGCCGCCCGCAGTCCGAAAGAGCGATGACGCGCCGGTGTTGTAGGTGAAATCGATCAGCACCTTGACGTTGAAAGCGAGCGCGCCGAAGTGATTCAACCACAGTTCGGACGACGACGGATCGCGATACACCGTGCGGTCGTAGTCCTGCACGGCATGAAACGTTTGCACGTAACAGGCCAGCGGAATTCCCGCCCCGCGCGCATGCTCGCGATAACGCCGCAGCTCGCTGTACCAACTCGTCGGCGGCCCGCCGATGGGATTGCGCGACGTGTAATCCGCACGCCATGGGTAAGTGTCGAACGAGAGCATGTCCGGCCGCGCCCGCGTGATGAAATCTCCTAATTGCGCATCACCGACTTGTCCGCCGTAGCTGTTCATGTAGAGCAGGGTGTTGGGAAAATTCTGGCGAATGGCATTGAACCAGTTGACGGCGCGAGTCCGCACCGTGGCATCATTCAAATGCCATTCATCGCCGAGTTGCAGCATGACCAATTGCGGCAAGTAAGGGCGTTCGGTGCCGACGGGCGGAACTTTCGATTCATCGCCGGCCCAACGCGCCCAAGGGAATCCTGGAGCTCCGCCCATTTGGGATGGATTCGCATCCCATAACCAATGAATCGCGGTGTAGTTGGCATTCGAATACGTGTTCAGGTGGAACACGTCATCCTTCGTCACCATCCCCTGCACTTGCAATCCGCGTTCGAGCAGGATGCGATGGCCTTTGCTGATCTGGGCCGGTGCGACTGCGGGAAGAAGGAAAAAGACAAAAACGATGAAACGGGCAAAACGACGACACACTGACATCTTGCCAGAAAGGTAACGAGCCTGGCGGTGGAGCGACAAGGCAATTCAAAAGACGAATTCCCATCGCCGAACGAACAGCTCCCGTTAGCTCCCAATGCTGACGTTTGTCCTGTGGAGGATGTCACATCGTTGCCAAAGGGCTGCGGATCCGGCAGAATCGTTCGCCAACAAAACCAAGCGGATCTCGACTCGAACGCGTATGAAATTTCCGGCGATTCTCCTTCTCTCGGCAACAACGATGGCATTGGGGCTGACTCCGCTCGTGGCAGCGTCTGCGTCCGGTCCGCTCAAGGTCAGCGCGAAGAATCCGCGTTTTTTTGCCGATGCCAAAGGCGCGCCCGTTTACCTGACCGGCGCTCATACCTGGAACAATTTGGTCGATATGGGACGCTCCGATCCGCCGGAGCCGTTTGATTTCAAGGCTTACCTCGATTTCCTGGATCAGCATCATCACAATTTCATTCGCCTTTGGGCGTGGGATTCATCGGTGTGGCACACGAAAGCGAACGGGCAACTGGGAAAAGATTTTGTGCATCAGGTGGCCCCGCTGCCTTGGCCGCGCACCGGTCCCGGCCTGGCGCTGGATGGCAAACCCAAATTTGATCTCACGCGGTTTGATCCGGTTTATTTCGATCGTTTGCGTTCCCGCGTTCAACTCGCGGGCGAGCGCGGCATTTATGTTTCCGTGATGCTGTTCGAAGGCTGGGGATTGCGCCATGGCAATCGCGGACGAGCTGCTCCAGAAGGCTGGGCGTGGCGTTCTCATCCCTTTCATCGCGATAATAACATCAATGAAATCAACGGCGATGTGGATGGCGACGGGATCACTGGCGAGGTGCATAGCCTGGCCAATCCGAAAGTGAACGAACTGCAAGCCGCTTACATCCGCAAAGTGATCGAGACCGTCAATGATCTCGACAATGTCCTGTTCGAAGTGATCAACGAAGGCGGCCAACGCGAATGGGATTGGTGGGTGGTCAAACTCATCCACGAATATGAACGCACCAAAGCGAAACAACATCCGGTCGGGATCACCGGCCACGGAGCGGAGCGTTTGTCCGATATGCTGGCCAGCCCGGCCGAATGGATTTCCCCGGGACGCGCCGATGGTTTTGCGGAAGATCCTCCGCCGTGGGATGGCAAAAAAGTCAGCCTGCTCGATACCGATCATATTTGGGGCGTCGGCGGCAATTCGAGTTGGGTCTGGCGAAGCTTTCTGCGCGGGCACAATCCGATTTTCATGGATCCATACGACGGATCGGTTTTGGGGAAACCGGGCGACAAATCCTGGGCGCCCATCTATCGGGCGATGGGTTACGCGCGTCGCCTGGCCGAACGCATCGATCTCAATGCCATGCAGCCGAAAAAGGAGCTGGCCTCAACTGGCTATTGCCTGGCTCATCCCGGAAACGAATACCTCGTTTATCAACCCAAAAGGAATGAAGGCTTCAACGTCGATTTGGCCGCGGGAAAATTCCGCTTCGAATGGATCGATGCTGCGAGAGGTGAAACGCGTGCGACCGGCCAAATTGAATGCCCAGGTGGTTCCCAGCCATTCAAAGCTCCCTTCGATATGGAAGCGGTTTTGTATCTCAAACGAATTTGAGCAGCCATGGACGGCGGCTATCTGTAGTTCCCGCGTCGCAACGTTGCCAGATCGTAAAAAGTATCGCGCCATTGCACGCCACCCCGGCGGCAGGTCACCCAAACGGAGTTCAGCAAGGCATAAACGATCATCGGGTAGGCAAAGGGCATCAGCAGCGCTTCACTCCAGCTCCAGCCCAAACGGCCCGCGAGGAGACGAGACGGAATGGTTAATAACATCGGAGCGATTCCAGCGCACAAACCCATCCAGGTCCCGCTCAGCAGACCTGCGATGGGGAGGCTGATCATGAGAAAGTTTGCAAGTCCCGCGGTAATGCCCAACCAGAGGCGATAATCCAGGGCCGCAAAATAATTCTTTTCCAAAACCTTGATCAGGTCGCGCACGCGATCGCCCCAGTGACATTCCAAGTCGTCACCTCCAAGAAATGCCCGGGTCCGTTTTCCCGCGCGCTGGAGCACGAGCCCGAGCCGCACGTCATCCAGCACGGTCAGCCTTAATGCCTCATAGCCGCCGCTTTCGCGATAGGCGGCGGCGCGCACGAGATTGAATGCGCCCAATCCAAAATAGCGCTTCGGCTGATCCCGATTCACTGCGGAAATCCAGTTCGCCATGCACAAAAGAAACGCCAGATGCCATGCCCGTGGCAGAAGCGTTGTCGGAGCAACTCCAGGCGTCAGTGTGATGTGATCGACGCGTTCGCGCTCGGCAACCCACAAGGCGCGCTTGAGCACATCCGGCTTTAACCAGCAATCGCCATCGGTGAACAGAATCCAATCGCCGGTGGCGCTTTGCGCGCCGACATGGCAGGCATGGCATTTGCCAATCCAACCCACTGGCAACTGCTCGATGCGTTTCACCACGATGCGTGGGTCGCACCCAGCCAGCGCTTTCAAAATGGCCGGAGTGCGATCCCGCGATCGATCGTCCACGATGATAATTTCCATTTCGACCCCGCATTGGGAATGAAGATGACGAATGGTTTTTTCAATCCGCCGCTCCTCGTCGCGCGCAGCAATGACCACGGAACAACGCCTGGATGTGCATGCCGCCGCATTCGACCGCTCAAGATCCGATGACGGACTCATCGATGGCAGTCGGCGCACCCAGCGGAGATGAAAGAGCGCGCCGACGGTGAGTCCCGCATAGAGCAGCGCCGTGCCGCCAAATAACAATGAGATCCACATCGGTTGCGGCGCCAGCTTGAAGGCGTGAACTGGAACTTGCAACGGTTTGCGGCGCTGAGGGCCCTGAGAGGCGGAGTTTGCGCCTGATGCCAATGAGGCGTCGTCGCAGGAGCTGCAGGATCAGAAGTTCACCGCCCTTGTTGTGCTTAGCTCCCGCCGCAATGAACAGAAGACTTGCGAAGGTTCCGTTCAGGTGATGGCAAGTTCCTGCCAGAGATGAACGCCTAATCGCTGGCCAATTTCAAAAGCATCAAGAGAGAATTTTTCGTTCGGGGAATGCGCGTTATCATCCGGCAGCGCCAATCCGACCAACAGCGTGTCCACTCCGAGGATTTTTTTGAAGTCGTTGACGATGGGGATCGAGCCGCCTTCGCGTTGCAGGACCGGCTCGCGTTTGAAGGCCTTGCGCAAGGCTCGCAATGCGGATTGCGCGCGGGGACTTTGCGGCGAGACGAAATAGGGCTCTCCGCCATGGCCGGTTTGAAACTCGATGCGCACGGTGGGCGGGCAGATTTTTTTGAAGTAATTCACCACGATTTTCCGAATGGTTTCGGGATCCTGATCGGGCACGAGACGCATGGTGATTTTGGCGCTGGCCCAGGCGGGAACAATGGTTTTGCTGCCATGACCTTGATAGCCGCTGGTCATGCCATTGATCTCGAAAGTGGGGCGCGAACTGCGTTGTTCGTTCGGAGTGTAACCCGCCTCGCCGAACAGCCTGGGGACTCCTAGAAATTTCCGATAACCATTTTGGTTGAAGGGCACGCGGGCCAGCTGCCGCCGCTCAAATGCCGTCATTTTGGCGACATGATCGTAGAAACCGGGAATGCGAATGCGACCGCGCCGATCACGCACCCCCGCCAGCAATTCGCACAGGACCATGGCCGGATTGTCCACCGATCCGCCAAACAATCCCGAATGCAAATCGCGGCTCGGACCGGTCACTTTGATTTCCAACGCGGCAATGCCGCGCAGCGAATAGGTCAACGCGGGAAATTTCAAACTCGGAATGCCCGTATCGGAAATGACAAAAGCGTCACAGGCCAGTTCGGCGCGATGCGCTCGCAAAAAGTCTGCGAGATGTTTGCTCCCGACTTCCTCTTCGCCCTCAATCATGAAGGTGACGTCACAAGGCAGCTCGGTCCCGGTTTTGAGATAAGCTTCGACCGCTTTGAGATGGGCGAGGTTCTGTCCTTTATTGTCGCTGGCGCCCCGGCCGAAAATCGAGCGGCCGACAATGCGCGCTTCAAAAGGTGGCGAGTTCCAGAGTTCGAAAGGTTCAGGCGGCTGAACGTCGTAATGACCGTAAACCACAAAATGTGGTTTGCCTTTGGCTTTGCCGGCGCCCTTGGATTGCCCCGGTGTTTTGGCGATCAGCACCGGATTGCCATCGGTCGGATGGAGATTGGCCTCGAGCCCGATGTGGCGGCAATGTTCACACAGCCATTCCGCGCAAGCCTGGAGATCTTTGCGATGTTGCGGCTGCGCCGAAACGCTCGGGAATCGAACGTACTCGCACAGCTCATCGACAAAGCGCTCCTGGTTCTTTTGTAGGTACCTTTCAATCGTTTCCATAAATCTCCCGCAGCTTACTGGGAATCGCGTCATCACACCAATGGAATCCCATTGCAGGCAATACTGGCGACTGGGGCGACTGGGCCTGCTGTGCTGTTGAGCCGAAGCCCCAATCTCAAAGGCCATTCTTGACTCCGCCGGTCCGTCTCGAAAGGCTGTGCAACCATGAACACCGCATTCAGGCGCCGCACTTTGTTCAAATTTCTGCCGGCTTTTTTGGCAGTTCCCTCTGTGGCCCGCCGCACTTTTGCTCAGCACAATCTCGGCTGGAAAACAGCCATGGGCCTGAATGGCTTCGAGTCCGGCACCCGCAAATACAAAAAGGTTTATCCCATCTGGGAAGTGCTCGATTTTGCCGCGCGCTCCCGATTCGATGGCGTGGAATTGGTGAGCCATTGGCCGATGGGGGATTACCCGAAAGCGACCGAGGCGGAACGTATCCGTGCGTTGCGCCGGTTGTATGACGCATTTGGTTTGCAGATTTTTTCGATTCAACTGGGCGCTGATGGCGCTTTCGCTCCTGAGGCGAACGCGCGTCAATCCTGGTTAAAACAATTCCGCGATCGTGCCGCGCTTGCGAAACAACTCGGGTGCGATTGTGTTGGGCTCTGGCCTTATGGCGATCTGCGCGGGCAAACGATCGATCAGGCCATTGAACACCTTGGCGGCACTTTTCATGAAGCGGGCAAAATCGCCGCAGACCACGGCCTGTTGGCCAGCTTTGAGATCGAGCCTCCATTCGTCTTCAATACGGAAGAGCATCTTCGTCGCATACTCGAACGGGCGAATCATCCCTCGTTAAAAACGATTTTTGATCCAAGCCATTTTGATCTGATGAGCGGATCAAAAGGTCAGCCGCATCTGATGCTGGAACGCATTGGAGTGGCCAACATCGGCTACGTGCATTTGACCGATGGTGACGGCACCTTGCGCGATGGCGGCACTTCAAAACATCTGGCTTGCGGCGACGGACATATCGATATTGCGGCCGCACTGCAAACGCTGCGCAAAGGCGGTTTCAAAGGGTGGATCATGATTGACGAATGGGAAGTGCCCGATCCCTACGACGCTTGCGCGAAGGGGCTCGAGGCAATCCGCCGAGCGGCGCGCTGAAATTTTACATCGCGGCACGAGGGGAAAATTGCCATGAGCTCGCCGCACTTCAGCCGAGACAAAATCCCATCCGCGCAGGCGCAACCAAAGGCGTCAACGTTCGCTCAATATTTTGAGGGCCTGTTCCGTCGCGTCTGATTCCGTGCGCCGGTACAGCCGGTAAACCACCGTGCGTTCCATCGTCTGGCCAATGGTCAAAGCCTCGATCGGGCTGAGCAATTCCAGTTCGATGTACTGGGCCGGATTCGGATTCGTCCAGACCTCCGCACTGCATCCGCTGTCCGGATAATGGGCGGCTGTCGAGCCAGGCGCACGTGGCGAATCCATGCGCACACACCAGTTCGTGCCCACCCAAACGAGCGTGCCGGAATCATTGCCAATTTTATGCCCCGCTAAAGGGTCGCGATTGAACGAAATCAAATCCGTTGTTTGTTTGAAGTTCGTCGGCAGCGGCGCCGCCAACACCACATACCCTTTCGTAAAAATGGATGGAGTGACGACCGGCATAAAGACGCGATCCGGATCTTTGAGTTGAGTGACGACCCAAATGCTGACGCGGTTTGTCCGGTAATTCGCATTGATCCGCTTCTCGAACACCGTCGAAATCCGCATCACCGGTTCATCGGGATGCAATTCGATTCGTCGGATCACTCGAATGCCAAACGTCAGATCCACCGCGGAAGTCAACGTGACGACACCATTGGCGACCGTGCCGGTCATGGATTGGGAGTCGAAGGCGCGCGGCGGCGGCCAGTTCCAATCGGACTGCGGCGCCGGCCAGACTTTGTCACCGCCAAAACTGCCGGGGTTGTTCCAATCGGAATCGGTCGGGCTGCGGCCGTCCATCGAACGGTTTTCCCAGAATGGGCCTTCGGGTTCTCCGGCAAAACGGAATTGCATGACGCGCCCGATTCTCGGAACCACGATGGCTTCGACTTTGCCGTTGCTGATAACGATCGAGTTTGCCCATTTGTGATAATTCGTCAGGTAAGTGGTGTTGGGGGCATCGACTTTCGCGCGGAAAAATCGTTGGCCGGCTGCAGCCGACGTGAGGAGACTGACCACGCCCGAGCTCGAGTTGGTGAACAGCTCCGTCGTCCAATTTGAAAAATCAGCGGTGGATTGGATCGAGTAGATCAAACCCGTTTCGCCGCTGGCTTGCAATCGGAGCTCATTGCCTCCGGCCCGCATTGGCAGCTCAAACCGCGGCTGGGCGAAAACGGTCTGCGACATTCCCTCGAAAACCACCAGGGAGAAAACCGCAATCACAAACCAGCTAAAACGAGTTTTCACGTGAACATTCGGTTGGTCGTTTGAATGACGGCATCTTAGGTGGAAATGAACGGCAGGCAAGCGCGCAGGCGGATCCGGCGGATCCTTCCAGGCGCGCACGAACAACGAGGAACGGAAAGAGGAGCGAGTGGCGAACGATCCCGATTCTTTTAGCGCTGACGCGCATGGCGGAAGGAAACGGATCTTCAAGGCAGGCGTGCGGACTTTCGTTGACCGGCGTTTGTTGCGTTTGAATTTGCCGTGCGTTCACTCGCCGGCTCGCCTATAAAGTCCGCCCATGAGTTTGGCGCCTCCTCTGCAACAGATCGACGGGACGTTTGTGCTTTTTCGCGGCAAAAAACTTTCTTATTTCGGCGGATGCGATTACTTCCGGCTCTCGTCGCATCCAAGGATTTTGCGCCGATTGCGCGACGGACTTTCCACCTATGGCCTGAATGTGGCGGCATCGCGTCGCACCTCGGGCAATCATCAGCTCTACGCCGATCTCGAATTAGCCCTGAAACGTTTTTTCAAAGCGCCCGACGCCGTTCTTGTTTCGAATGGTTACATGGCCAACCTCGCGGTTGCACAGGCGCTGGCCGGCATGTTTTCGCATGCCTTGATCGACGCGAGAGCCCACAGCTCGCTGGTTGATGCGAGCCTGTTTCTGAATTGCCCGGTGGTGCAATTCCAACATCGCAACGCCTCCGATCTGGCCAGCCAATTGGCGCGCCTTGGGAAAAATATTCGGCCGATTGTTTTGACGGACGGATTATTCGCACACGATGGCTCGGTCGCTCCGTTGCGAAAGTATTCCGAGCAATTGCCCGCCGATGGACTGCTTCTGGCCGATGACGCGCACGGCGCCGGTGTGCTCGGACGAAGTGGGCGCGGCGCCGTCGAGTCGGAAAATGTGGCGCGGCGGCGGGTCGTTCAGACGGTGACCTTGAGCAAATCTTTCGGGGTGTACGGCGGTGCGATCCTGGCCTCGCGGGAAATCTGCGATCGGGTTCGGGAACGGAGCGCGATTTTTATTGGCAACACGCCGATGCCATTGCCCTTGGCATCCGCCGCGTTGGAGGCGCTCCATATTTTTTCCGAACAAACTGGACGGCGAATGCGCCTCGCCCGCATCACGGAGCAAGTGAAAGTGGTTTTGCGCAATGCGGGTTTCGAACTCCCGGAAACCGTGGCTCCGATTGTTCCTGTGCTCCCGGAGAATGAAGCGGCGATCAAATCTCTGCGCCAGCGCTTGATTTCCGGCGGCATTTTTCCTCCGTTCGTGAGATATCCTGGAGGACCCGTGGGCGGTTATTTCCGGTTCGTGCTTTCGAGCGAACACACCAGCGCGCAGGTGGAGAACCTGATTGCAACTTTGCTCGCCTGGAAAAAGTGTCCTCCTCGCAGCAGCTGATGCATCGGAATTTCAGTTGAAAACCCTTCCCGCAGTCGCCACATTGCGCCCATGCAATCGGTTTTTACCGGACCTGTTTACGTCGTGCGCGATAATATCGACACGGACCAGATCATTCCTGCGCAGTATTTGAATCTCGTGCCTACGATTTCGGAGGAATACGAGAAGCTCGGCAGCTACGCTCTTTGCGGCCTGCCCGAATCGCTTTACCCGATCCGATTCGTCAAAGAAGGCCAGCTCGATTCCGAATATCCCATCGTGGTCGCCGGGCGCAATTTCGGCTGCGGCAGCTCGCGCGAACACGCTCCCATTGCCCTCGGCTCGGCCGGCACACGCGTCGTTCTCGCCGAAAGTTTTGCCCGGATTTTCTTTCGCAATTGCGTCGCCACCGGTGAGCTTTACCCATGCGAATCGCTCGATCGGCTCTGCGACCTTCTCCACACCGGTGAAGTAGTCACG
>JBFMDG010000030.1:0-21515 GCA_040754135.1 Verrucomicrobiota bacterium | reverse complement strand
AATGCCAGCACGCACGGGCCAGGCGGCGCGCCATCGAGGACGAGAATCAACCGGTTCCCATCGAGCAATGGCGACGGCGTGAAAGCCGAGTCGATCGACTTATTCTCGAGCTGTTTTTGCCAGACCACCTTGCCGTCGCGTGTATCGAGGCAAAAGAGATGCCCGCGCGCCCCCAAAGTGAAAAGTTGATGGCCGCTGACCAGTGGCGTCGAGCGCGGTCCAAACGCATTTTGGGGATCGAGCGCCCACACCGCGTAATCGACTTTGTAGCTGTGAACCCAAAGCGCTTTGCCGGAATGGGCGTCGAAACAATGGACCCGTTCCACCGCCGAGGAATGAGCGACGTGCGAATCGGTAACGAACACCTGGCCTCCCGCAATCACAGGACTCGAAAACCCCGGCCCGATTGGCGCGCGCCATCGCGTGGGCAGTGGTTCGGAAGGCAATTGCGTGCGGATGTCCGGCTCGCTCCAGACATTGTCGCGCGCCGGTCCGCGCCATTGCGGCCAATCCGCCGCGAACAGCGTCACCCCAATCGGGAAACCGAAAAGAGTGATCAAAAGCAAACGGGATCGCTGCAAATTGCCTGGAAATATCCGCACGGGTTTTTTATCGGGTGTTTTGGTCCGCCCAGCGCGCGAGCAACCAGAGCAAATCCGAAAGGCGATTGAGGTAAACCCGGATTTCGTGGTTGCGCACCTGGCCTGTTTCACACAACGCACAAATCTGGCGTTCGGCCCGGCGGCAAATGGTGCGCGCGAGATCAAGCGCGGCCGAAGCTTGGGACCCCCCGGGCATTACCCAGTCGCGCGCTGGCGGCAGTTGCTGTTCCAATCGTTTTGCCCAGGCATCCAGCCTCGATGTGGCGTCCGCATTCAAAATCGGAAAACCATCTCTGGCATAACGTGAGAGGTCATCGATCTCTGTCGCCAGTTCGCCCATCAATCCAACGAGCTCCTTTTGAATCGGCAGCAAATCCTGACTCGTTGCTTCGTGTTTGGACATAGCGCGGGCCAATCCCAAAGCGGCGTTCAATTCGTCCACCGTTCCGCACGCTTCTACGCGAGGATGGGATTTGGATACGCGCCGTCCGTATAAAAGCGCGGTGGTGCCGTCATCGCCGGTTTTAGTGATGATGCTCATCGGTTGCGGTACGGTTTGGTCGATCGATTCGCGGAACAGGGTAACAGCGCACCCGCAACATTGCAGTGGAAAACGGACTGGAAAACGGACTCGCCTTTGCCGGGTGCCGGCGGCGACGATTCGGAATAGAAGTTGACGATCCAGTCGTCACTCCCTACCGTTCGGTAGGTTATGGGAAACTCCCGATCGAAAACCGAAGAGCAGATTTTGTCGGCCGCGCTCGCCCGGTTCGCCCATGGCGGTTATGCCGGGGCGTCCGTTCAGGACATCGTGGACGCGGCGCATGTGACGAAGCCGACGCTGTATTATTATTTTTCGAGCAAGGCGGCGTTGTTCCAGGCGTTGGTGGATTCGGCCCATGACGAACGGTTTCGTCTCATGCAAGAGGCGACCAAGCGCGGTTCGACGTTGGAACAGCAGTTGGTGGAGATTCTGACCTCGTTGTTCGAGTATTTTCGGGAGAACCGCGAGTTGATGCGCCTGGCTTTTGCCACGGCTTTTGCTGCGCCCGGGGAACTTCCCGAGGGGATCGATTTTCTTCCGAAATGCCGCCGCAATTACGAATTCATTCACGCGTTGGTGCGCCAGGGCCAGGCCGAAGGGGAACTCGATCCAACCTTTTCAAGCGAGGCGCTGGCTTACGGCATTTTGGGCTTGATGAACATTTACCTCATCGGCAGTCTCCTTCGCCCCGAATCTCAGTTGAATCGCCGTACCGCTGAGAGCATTGTCCGGCTCTATCTGCAGGGCGCGGCGCAGAAAACCGCAAACGGGCAACCGCTCCGCACGGGCCGTTCCCGAAGATAATAGAATTTCGAGTTATGATCTTTCGCTCCACGAAATGGGTGTTGTTCGCTTTGGCGGTGGCGTGTTCCCTGCCCGGGTGCAAGAAAAAAGGCGGTGGTCCCGCGGGCGGCATGCCCCCGATCCGCGTGGTCGCCATCGAGGCCAAAAGCCAGCCGGTCTCCGAAACCGTCCATTTGAACGGCGACATCGCCCCGAATGAATTTGTCGAGCTCAAGCCCGAAGCCGAAGGGATCGTGCAGGAGGTCTCTTTCAACGAAGGCCAACAGGTTGAAAAAGGGCAATTGCTCCTGACGCTCGACGAAAGCAAATGGGAAGCGGCTCTCTCCGAAGCCGAAGCGCAACTGAAGCTCAGCACGGCCAACTTCGAACGCGCCAAACAATTGTTCCAGGACAAGCTGATTTCGCAGCAGGAATTCGATCAGACCGCATCCGCCTTCGAAGTCAACCGCGCTTCCGTCGATTTAAAACGTCGTCAGCTCAAAGATGCGCGCATCTATGCGCCCTTCGCCGGCATCGTTGGCGCCAGGCAAATCAGCCCGGGCCAGGTCGTCACGCGCAACACCACCATCACCTGGCTGGTCGATCTCGAAACCGTCAAAGTCGAAGTCAAAGTGCCGGAAAAATACTTGCGCCAATTGCAGGTTGGCCGCCCGCTCGAATTCAGCGTCGCCGCCTTTCCCAATGAAAAGTTCCGCGGCGAAGTTTATTTCATCTCGCCACAAATCGATGACAAAACCCGCACCGCGCTCGTGAAAGCGCGCATTTCCAATCCCGGCGCACGCCTTCGCGGTGGCATGTTCGCCAGCCTGCAACTGACCCTGCAATTGCGCGAATCGGCCATCGTCATTCCGGAACCGGCGCTGATGAGCAACGGCGATCGCTTCTCCGTTTTTGTCGTGGACAGCCAAGGCACCGCCCAGCTCCGCCCGGTGGAAATCGGCCATCGCCTCGCGGGCAAAGCCGAAGTCCTCAAGGGCCTCAAACCCGGCGAGAAAGTCGTCGTGGAAGGCGTTCAAAAACTGCGGCCGGGCGCGCCCGTAGTTTTGGCGCCACCCGAAGCCGCGGCCCCGTACACTCAGACCTGACCTGATCCCATGTTCCTCTCCCGCGTCTCCGTTCAAAGGCCCATCCTGGCCACCATGATGAATCTGGTGCTGGTGCTCTTTGGCATCATTGGCCTCTCTCGCCTGCCCGTGCGCGAATTGCCCGACATCGATCCTCCCATCATTTCGGTGACCACCGTTTATCCGGGAGCCAATGCGCAAGTGGTCGAAACGGAAGTGACCGAACGCCTCGAAGAAACCATCAATAACATCGAAGGCATCAAAACCCTCCGCAGCGAAAGCCGCGAAGGCGTCAGCAATATCACCATCGAATTCGATCTCTCGCGCGACATCGACATCGCCGCCCAGGACGTTCGCGACCGGGTCTCGCGCGTGCGCGGCACGTTGCCCGATGACATCCGTGAACCGATCATCGCCAAGCAGGATTCGGATGCTCAACCCATCATTTGGAATGCGTTGAACAGCGATCGCTATTCGCCGCTGGAACTCACCACCATTGCGGAGCGGCAGATCAAGCCCCGATTGCAAAGTGTCCCCGGCGTTTCCTCGGTCATGATCGGCGGCGAAAAGCGCTATGCCATGCGTCTTTGGCTCGACTCCGAGAAAATGGCCGCCCGCCAGGTCACCGTCCTTGATGTGCAGCGCGCGTTGCGGCAACAGAACATCGAGTTGCCCAGTGGCCGTGTGGAAAATCTCGACCGCGAAATGACCATTCAAACGCGCGGCGAACTGAAAACTGCCGAGGAGTTCAACGACCTGGTCATTCGTTCCGAAGGGAGCACGTTGGTGCGATTGCGCGACATTGGCCGGGCGGAAGAAGGCGTCGAGGATTACCGGACGATTGCGCGCGCGCGCGGCAAGCCGTGCGTTTTTCTTGGGGTTGTCAAACAGGCCAAGGCCAACACCGTCGCGGTCGCCAAAGGCATTCGCGAAGAAATCGAAGCCATCAGTCCCACGCTTCCCCAAGGCACCGATTTATGGGTGGCGTATGACGCGAGCGTTTATGTCGAGAAAGCGATCAATGAAGTTTGGGATACGCTGGCGATCGCCTTCTTCCTCGTGGTTTTAATCATCTTCGTGTTCCTCCGGAATTTCCGGTCCACCATCATTCCCTCGGTGGCCATTCCCGTCTCGATCGTCGGCACGTTCGCCGTCCTCTACATGTTTGGTTACTCGGTGAACATTCTCACGATGCTGGCGCTGGTTTTGAGCATCGGCATTGTGGTGGACGACGCCATCGTCGTGCTCGAGGCCATTTACCGCCATATCGAAGAGGGCATGACCCCGCTGCAGGCCGCGTTCAAAGCGATGGAAGAAATCAGCTTTGCGGTCATTGCCATCACCATTTCGCTGGTGGCGGTGTTCGCGCCGCTCGCCTTTCAGAAGAGCACCACCGGACGTTTGTTCATCGAATTCGCCATGGCCGTGGCCGCTTCCGTGGTCATCTCGGCTTTCGTGGCGCTGACGCTGACGCCCGCCATGTCCGCGCGCGTTTTGAAATCGTTGGAAGGCGTGAAGCATGGCGCATTGTTCAACTTTTTCGAGCGCATGTTTAATGGGCTGGCCAATTTTTACGGACGCAGCCTTCGCGTGGTGCTGCATCATCGCATCTTAATGCTCGTCATCACGCTCGGGATCATGATCGCCATGGGCTTTGCCTATGTCGGTCTGGAAAAAGATTTCCTCCCGCTCGAAGACAAGAGCCGCATGTTCTGCATCGTGCTCACGCCGAATGGTTCGACCAGCGAGTTCACCGATCGCCAGTTGCAGAAGGCCGAAAAAATCGTCGAGTCCGTCCCCGAAGTGGCCAGCTTCGGCGCAATGGTCGCTCCCGGTTTCGCCGGCCCGGGCCAGGCAAACTTCGGCGTGATTTTCGTGCGCTTCGTGGACAAGAGCGAACGCAATCGTTCGGTCCAGGAAATCGTCCATGGACCGGGCGGTGTCGCGCAACGTTTTTGGAACGAAGTAGAAGGGGCCATTGCCATTCCCAATTTGCCCAAGGCCATCGAAATCAGTTTCCGGGATTCGCCATTCGAACTGATCCTTCAACATCAGGACCTGGACGCTTTGAACACCATCTCCCAGGAGATCGCCAATAAAATCCGGGCGATGAACAACCTCCGGAACGTGCGTGTCACCTTCGAGGTGGATAAACCGGAGTTGCGCGTGAGCATCGACCGCAGCCGCGCTGCGTCGCTCGGCGTGAGCATCGAAGATATCTCGCGGACGATGCAAATCCTCTTTGGCGGACTCGATCTCAGCCGGATCAAAGTGGGCGGCAAGGAATATTACGTGATGGCCCAGTTGGAACGGGAAAGCCGTCTCACCCCGCAAGATCTCGACAAGGTTTTCGTCCGAAATAATGTCGGCGCATTGATCCAGCTCAGCAGCCTGGTCACGCACTCGCAAGGTGCGGCGCCGAACACGATCAATCATTACGGGCGCTTGCGCAGCGCCAGCATCACGGCGTCGCCGGGAACCGTCCCGATCGGAACTGTGGTCAACGAGGTCGAGCAGATGCTGGCGACCGAATTGCCGCCAGGAACGCTCTACGCCTGGGGCGGCGACGCCAAAAACATGCGCGACGCATCGACCGAAGTTTGGTGGGTGTTGGGACTGGCGCTGATCATCATCTACATGACATTGGCGGCGCAATTCGAGAGTTTGATCCATCCCTTCACCGTCATTCTGGCGGTGCCATTGGCCGGCATTGGAGCGTTTGGTTTGCTCTGGTTGCTTGATTTTGGCGGGAAAGCGGGGCTTTACCCGCCTATTCCCGCGATGAACATCAATTTGTTCAGCCAAATTGGACTGGTGTTGTTAATCGGGTTGGTCACCAAGAATTCCATTCTGCTCGTGGAATTCGCGAACCAACAACGGGCCAAGGGCATTGGCGCCCATGAAGCGATGATTCAAGCCGGGCTGGTCCGTTTGCGACCGATCCTGATGACGGCGTTCTCGACGGTGGCGGGCATTTTGCCGATTGCCATTGGGTTCGGCGCGGGTGCGGAAAGCCGGCGGCCCATGGGTATCGCGGTGGTGGGCGGGATGTTGACGAGCACCTTTTTGACGCTGCTCGTCATACCCGTGGTTTACACGGCATTGAGCGATTTCGGACTTTGGTTGCGCAAAATCTTCAAGCGCGAACCCGTGGCGGCTTCCGTTCCGGCCGGAGTGCATCCCAGTCCGGATGCTTGAACCTGCGTTCTATTCCGAACTCGGTGGATAAAGAGGTTGAAAGCGCGAGCCATGGTTCGACGCCTCCGATTCCCCTTTGTCGAGAACCTTGTCGAAAACTTTGTCGAAACGATTTTTGAACGACGAAGTTGGCGACGAAGTTGGCGGCGCCGGTTTACACATCGCAAATCTGCACGCCCTGCTTCAACGAAGCGAGCACATCGGGTCGCGCGGGAATGAACTCCTGTGCGACATGGCCTTTAAAGCCGGTTTCAGCGATCGCCTTCATGATCGCGGGGTAATGAAGCTCCTGAGTTTCATCGATCTCATGCCGGCCCGGAACTCCGCCGGTGTGATAATGCGCGATGTACTTGTGGTTGTCTTTGATGGTGCGGATCACATCTCCTTCCATGATCTGCATGTGGTAAATGTCGTAGAGCAATTTGAAATGCTCCGAGCCGACGCGTTTGCAGAGCTCGACTCCCCAGGCGGTGTGATCGCACATGTAATCCTTGTGATTGACTTTGCTGTTCAGCAATTCCATCACCGCCACCACATTGTGCCGTTCGAGAATGGGAACAATTTTCTTCAAACCGATGGCGCAATTTTCCAGGCCTTGTTCGTCGCTCATGCCGCGCCGGTTGCCCGAAAAGCAAATGATGTTTTTGAACCCGGCCTTGGCCACCAACGGGGAAGTCGCTTCATAAAACTCAAGAATCTTTTGGTGATTCTCGAGGCGGTTCAAACCGTTTTCGATCCCGCCGGGAACACCGCTGACCATGGCGCAGACCAGTTCATGTTTTTGCAGGGTGGGAAAATCATTCACGCTCAGCAGCTCGACCGATTGCAAGCCCATCTCCTTGCCGGCTTTGCATAGGTCCTCGAGGCTGACCTTTGGATAACACCATTTGCACACGGAATGATTGATTCGGCCCTTAAGGCCGGCGGTCGCGCTCTCCGCGGCGCGCAAGCGCGCGCCCAGCGAAGCAGCCGCAGCCGCAGTGGCCGCGCCTTGGGTGAGGTTTTTCAACGCAGACCGGCGGGAAATTCGGATGGACATAACACAGTTGAATTAAACGTTTCGATCGAGTGGCCGTGAATTCACGAACACTCCCGACGACTTAATCGCAATTCGCCCCAGGCGTCAATGACGTGTGACGCGTGCGCCGGCGCGCCGGCATGCCGTCAGTTTATCAATCGAGCCCCGGATTTTCCTGCATGTCCCGTTGATCGGCCAGCCGCTCGGTAACGAGTTGAAACCCGCTCATGGTCTCCTCGAACTTGACCTGCTTCACATTGAACAGTTCGCGAAATTTCATCGCTCCACCCAAAAACGTGTCCATCCATGTTCCATCCGCCAGACGCGTCCGCGCCATTTCCAGTGTGAACTCGTGCATCGCGGCCAGGCCCAGTCCGAGCGTCACCTTTTCCATCAAAGCGACCTCCAATCGCACCAGCTCGAAATCTTCCACATCCACCCAGGCGACGCCTTTCAAACGATTGAGCACGCGATCCTGCATTTCGCGCGCGGGCACGTTGCCTTTGGGGACAAACTCCAGCACGAACACTGGCCGCCCCTCCTTCACTTCCCGGCCTTTCAACCGGAAGTCGTAACGCGCAATCAACGCTTCATCCAACGAGACATCCCGTTCGTCATCGGTTCTCGGTGGTTTCCCGTTGCTGACGCGCAATCGGAATTTGCGTTCTTTCTCCGTTTCCTTTTTTCGCTCGAGGGCGGTCAAAGGCTGGCCGTTCTTCTGGAGGAGCCGTTCGTAGGTGAATTCCTGGACCGGCACGACCAGGTAAAGGTTTTCCTTTCGTTTGCGAAGCCGGCCTTCATCCAACACCTCGGAGATCGAACGCTTCTGAAACGTGTAGCGTAACGCCGCCTGGCGTTGCGCTTCGGCTCGAGCCACGGTGCGAGTGACGATTTCTTCCGCGGTCAACTCGCGTGGCAAATCAGATCCTGTCAGCGACGGGCCGAGCAACGCGACGCAGAGCACGGCCACAAACAAAAACATCTTCATCGACATCTCCGGTTCGCTGGATTTTTGGCCGAGCCGTTCCCGTTGTCAAACATGCAAAGCCATGAAGCCTACGCTCATTTTGGAGTGCCGTGGCAAAGCGCCCGTCCTCCGTAGCAGTGTTGAATTCCAGACAATGGCTGAGTTGATCTTACTTCCGAAATTCTTCGCTATTTTCTCGATGCCAGACTGCGGAGGGTGGACCAGCGCGACACCGCTTTGGCCGATTCCCAACGCACTGGTTTTACCGACGCGTGCGGCGGAGGCCAAAGCGCCGTCGCCACTTCGTTCTGCCGGCGCACTCCATAAAGTCGCAGCGGATGTGACGCGCGTGGTGAAGCCTACGCTCATTTTGGAGTGCGGTGGCAAAGCGGAAGCGCGACACCGCTTTGGCCAATTCCCAACGCACCGGATTTACTGACGCATGCGGCGGAAGCCAAAGCGCCGTCGCCACTGCGTTCTGCCGGCGCACTCCATAAAGTCGCAGCGGATGTGGCGCGCGTGGTGAAGCCAACGCTCATTTTGGACTGCGGTGGCAAAGCGCCCGTCCTCCGTAGCAGTGTTGAATTCCAGACAATGGCTGAGTTGATCTTACTTCCGAAATTCTTCGCTATTTTCTCTATGTCAGACTGCGGAGGGTGGACCAGCGCGACACCGCTTTGGCCAATTCCCAACGCACTGGATTTACCGACGCGTGTGGCGGAGGCCAAAGCGCCGTCGCCACTGCGTTCTGCCGGCGCACTCCATAAGTGCGCTGGGCGGAGTCCGCACGGTGCCTGGGGCGCCGATGCGATTTACCGCAGCACGACCGACGCGCGATCAAGCCAGCGCGACGCTTTTCGGAAATCGTGAAGGTGCCAGCAGTAACAGGCCAGATTGAGCGGGATCAAATGATTTTGAGGAAAGCGGCGCGCCGCCGGTTTGAGCAGCCGAAACGCTTCCGCTGTGCGTCCCAGTTCATGCAGGCAATAGGCCGGATAGACCCAGCTTTCGATGCGCTCAGGCGCCGCTTTCAACAATCCCACCGCCAAATGCAGCGCCTCCTGCCATTGTTTGCGCGCGATGAAAAATCGACAGCGCAACGCCTGCACTTCCGGCTGATGCGCCATCTCGGGCGATACCCGATTCAGTTCCATTTCGGCTTCAACCGGATTGCCGAGCATCAACCACCCGAGCGCTGCTTTCACATGCCAGCCATCCGGATAGGGGAGCGACTTCTTCTGCTTCAACGCCAGCGTTAACTGCCAAACTCAACTGGCTAAAGCAATAAAAAACCACCCAGCCCTTGAGGGACTGGGTGGGGAACCAAACCGCGTGCAGAACTAAAATCTTATTCCGCTCCTGGCCCGCTCGTGTTGCGGGTGCTGTTGAATTGCATCCAGTAAATGTCTTTGTTGTTCGGCGGCGACATGCTCACGTTCAGCGGAATGTCCGCTTTCTTGCTCAGCTTCGGCATCGTGCGTGGATCCACCCACTTGTGAATCTCCGCGTGACCGTCTGCGAAAGAAAGACCTGCTGCGCGATTGTGATAACTGGCCGGATAATCAACCAGCTTCGGCGTTGAATTCGGGTAACCGGCCATGTCCACGACGAAATAACCGTCGTTGATGCTGTCCTCGCGCTCTTCAATCAACACGAAGGTCCGGCTGGGGCCGGGCTTGAGGAAATCAGCCAGCCGCCGATAAACGCGCCAGCCCGTGGAGGAGGATCCGGTCTTTGGGAACCAACCGCCAGACGCATCCCAGCCTGGGCCTCCCACCCAGTTGTTCATCGACATGCTGCGGATTCGCGGAACGCGCTGGCGCTGCCGATTAAGCCCCATGCTGGTGTCCGCGGGGCAATGCCAAATGGCTGTGGAATTCCCACAATACTTCCAGAGGGGACTCTTCTTCGTGAAGTTGTCATGATCCCAATTGTTAGGGTCAGCAGGGTTGTTCAAAGTCAGCCAACTTCCAGCCGTCCAATTTGGAATGTCTTTGCCATTCAAATTCCATCCTGAAGCCCCGACGAGTTCGTCATTGCTATCCTCGGCGTAGAATCGCCAGGCGAGCATGAGTTGGCGGTTGTTGTTCATGCACATGATGCCTTGTCCTTTGGCTTTGGCCTTGGACAAAGCGGGCAATAGCATGCCGGCAAGAATCGCGATGATGGCAATGACCACCAGCAGTTCGATGAGGGTGAACGCACGCGAGAGTCGGGGAGACTTCCAGCAGTGCCGAAATGAAACGGTTCTCTTTTGGCGCATAGGTTGACCGGCGTTTGGTTTTAGGAACGCAAGTTCGGGTTTGGGCGTATCTACCGGAACCGCCCGAACAAATCAAGTGTGCGTTTTGTGGCACAGGCGCATCAGGGTCAGTAAGTAGTTTTGACGATGCGCAGGGCGGGCTTCAACCCAACAAACCCAGCTTGATCAACCTTTGCCTCATTCTCTGCCGCTCGCTGGAATTCATTTCCAGCAGCCACGTGGTGGTGCGCCCCGCCGCTGTTTTCCCGACAATGCCACCGTCAACGATTTTGAAATGGTCGGCCCATCGATCCCGCCGCGGATGAAAAAGTGGCGTCACTTTGCCGGTGTCGGGGTCAACGCCGGTGAGGTTCGTGCCTTTGTGACAATTACATTCAGGGCAGGCCAGCGCGAGATTGTCGGCATCATTCGTGCCCCGGTGCTGGCGGGCGACGATGTGCTCGACATGGAAGCGCAGTCCGGAGAATTCCTGTGGCAGATGGCAATACTCGCAACGGTTTCCAGCGCGTTGACGAACCGACTGGACGGTGGCCGCGTCCATCAGGTGGCTTTGGCGAGAACAGCTTTGGCTTCGACTTTGAGAACGCCGAGCAGCGTGTTGACACGAACGAGCGATTCCAATTCTTCCCGCTCAGCCGCCGTCAATCGCCCCTCGGTGTTTTTCTCCGCGAGCAGGTCGTAACGGGATTGTGTTTCCTCGTCAGCGGTCAGGTTGACGATGGCGCGAGCGAGCTCCGTGGAAAGTCCGCGTGCCATTGGGCGGAGGAACTTTTCCAAGGCCACGGTATCGCCATTCGTTTTCATGCGAGGCAGATTATCACAAGGCCAAAGCGCTTTCCAGACTTCAAATTCACGCGGCAGCTTTCGACGTTTCCAAATCCGTTCACCGCTGGGCCATGGATTTGATGAATTCGTATTCCTCCCACAGTCGCTGCACGCAAACGTCTTTCTCTTCGAGCGTGGTCTTGACGATGCGCAGGATGGGCTGGATGAGGTTGGTCGAGCAAAATGCGCGCAAACACGCAAACACTTGCTCAATTCGGGGAATTTGAGATAAGTGAAGCCCGAGGGAGACCGTTATGCCGACTTACGATTATTCCTGCAAAAAATGCGGGCGCAAATTCTCGCTCACCATGACCATGGGCGAGCACGAGAAGAAACGGGTGCAATGCCCGAAGTGCCACAGCAAAGATGTCAACCAATCCATGCAACCGTTCTTCGCCACCACCTCGAAGAAAAGTTGACCCAGCCAAATCGCGATCGACCCGCCACCGCATTCCAACTCCTCATGAGCCTTTTCCCACTCGCGCACGGTTTTTGTCCCTCGACGCCAAAGCGGGCGGCGTTCGTCATCCTATCCATCATGGCGATGGCGATCGGCAGAATCGATCCCGCTTTCGCCGCCGAACCTTCGCCCCGCACTTCGCTGGCCAACGCCGCCATCGCTTTCAAAGTCGCCGATAAACCTTACGTCGTGCTGCGGCGCGGCGCGTTGGAAATGGTAATTGTCGATAATCGCGCCGTGAATGACGCCATCCTGCCCGGGCACCGCGCCGGTTATCACGGCGTCGGATCGCTCAAGCACCGCAAACAGCCGCGCAATTTGTTCGTGCCAAATTATTCCGGGTTGAACTTCGAGCATATCCACGATGGGACCGTGCAGCCGCGGGAGGTTTTGTTCGAACCGCGCCATGCCCCAATGGAGTTGCGCGTCATCGACGAGCGCACGGCGGAACTTTATCAGCCGCCGACGCCGCATTGGGGTCTGGAAAGCTGTCTCCGCTATGAGCTGGTGGGGGACGAACTGATCGAAATGACGTTTGAATGCATTCCGCGGCGTGACACCTACAAGAACGGTTATATCGGGTTGTTCTGGGCAAGTTACATCGACCAGCCGGAATCGCTGGCCACTCACTTTCTCGGTCCGGGAAACGAGGACCAACCGCCGCGCCGCCGGCCAGAGGGCCGATGGATTAAAGCGACGTCGCCGCAACACGGGGTGGAATCGACGCACCTGGGGATCGAGGACAGGCGCGAGTTCAAATATGACGCGGCCTTTCCATTGACGCTTGTCTTTAATCGGTCACCGCACCGGTTCATCGAGCCGTGGTTTTATGGAGTGTGCCGGGAGATGGCGTGGGTGCAAATCTTCCGGCCGCAGGATCAGGTGCGCTTGAGTCAATCGCCGTCCGGCGGTGGCCAGGGAAATCCGGCCTGGGATTTTCAATGGTTTATCCAAAATTACAAAATCGGCCAGCGCTATCAATTGGTGATGCGCGCGCTTTATCGCGTGCACGAGGCCAATCCGCAAAATCCGTTCGAGTCTGAGGAGGAATTGCTCCGCGCCATTCGGGATGGGGGGCGGGATTGGTGAAGGGTTGAAGAGATGAAGAGATGAAGAGATGAAGGGTTAAATGGTTAAAAGAGTTACAAGGTTAAATGGGGTCAATTGGGCTGCGTTTGGGGTAGTCGTAGCATCGAAACTGAGTTCGATCATTTATTTCTGGTCGAGCGGCCCTTGAGCATCGGCGTAGCGTTTGCCGGATCGCATAACGTGCCGCGCGATTGTTCGCGCAGGAATGTGCACGGGAGGCTGGATGGCATGCGCGGAGAAAGAATCAGAGCCGACTCACGTCAGGCTGCTACGGAGAAATGAGGTCTGCGGGTCTGCGTAGCATCGAATGTGAGTTCGATCATTTGTTTTTGGTCGAGCGGCCCTTGAGCATCGGCGGCGCGTTTGCCGGATCGCATAACGTGCCGCGCGATTGTTCGCGCAGGAATGTGCGCGGGAGATTGGATGGCATGCGCGCAGAAAAATTTGGAGCCGACGCACGTCAGGCTGCTACGGAGAAATAAGGTTTGCGGGTCTGCGTAGCATCGAATGTGAGTTCGATCATTTATTTCTGGTCAAGACGGCCCTTGGCAACCGGTCACGCGCTGGCCAGATCTCAGGACGTGCAGCGCGATTGTTCGTGTGGGAGATCGCATTGGCAATCGTTCGGCATGCGCGCAGAAAAAAATTAGAGCCGACTCACGTCAGGCTGCTACGGAGAAATAAGGTTTGCGGGTCTGCGTAGCATCGAATGTGAGTTCGATCATTTGTTTTTGGTCAAGACGGCCCTTGGCAACCGGTCACGCGCTGGCCAGATCTCAGGACGTGCAGCGTGATTGTTCGTGTGGGAGATCGCATTGGCAATCGTTCGGCATGCGCGCAGAAAAAATCAGAGCCGACTCACGTCAGGCTGCTACGGAGAAATAAGGTTTGCGGGTCTGCGTCGCATCGAATGTGAGTTTGATCATTCTGAGCGTCTGAGCGAGTTCCAGCTGGAAGAAGAGCGCGCGGTTCATTATGTTCCTGACTCATGAACCGGTGTCCGTTTGGAATTGTTTGCCTGATTTTATTGCTCGCGCTTTGTTCGGGACGGCGCGCAAAAATCGAGGCGCGGGAACCCGCTCCAGCCGATCTGAAAAAGCTCGAATCGTTCCCCGCCGCCACTCGCAAAATCGAATTCCAGCGCGACATCGTCCCAATTCTCAACGCGCATTGCCTCAAGTGTCACGGACCGGAAAAACAAAAGAACGGGCTTCGCCTGGATCGCAAGGCGGATGCTTTTGCCGGAGGCGATTCGGGGCCGCCCATTCTTCCCGGCAAGAGCGCGCAGAGCCGCTTGATTCAGCTTGTGGCCGGGATCGAATTGGACAATCGCATGCCGCCCAAAGGCGATGCCTTGACCCCGGCGGAAATCGGATTGCTGCGCGCGTGGATCGATCAAGGGGCCGATTGGCCTGAAACCGCCCAATTGCTGGCCTCGAGTTCGCAACCGCCTCCGAAACATTGGTCTTTCCTGCCGCCGCGCCGCCCGCCTTTGCCCGAGGTCAAAAACCGCAAATGGGTGCGCAACGAAATCGACCGTTTCATTCTGGCCCGCCTGGAAAAAGAAAACGTGCGGCCTTCGTCCGAAGCGGACCGATACACATTGATCCGAAGGCTTTCCCTTGATCTGACCGGATTGCCTCCGACGCCCGCGGAAACCGAAGCGTTCATCAATGATCGGCGACCGGACGCCTACGAGCAGTTGATCAGCCGCCTGTTGAACTCGCTGCACTTTGGCGAGCAATGGGCGCGGCATTGGCTCGATCTGGCGCGCTACGCCGACACCGATGGTTACGAGAAAGATTTTTACCGGCCGCACGCCTGGCGCTGGCGCAATTGGGTGATCGACGCGATCAACCGCGATCAACCGTTCGATGCCTTCACGCGCGATCAAATCGCCGGCGATCTGCTCCCGAATGCCTCGCTCGAACAACGCGTCGCCACCGGATTTCATCGCAACACGCTTCTCAATCGCGAAGGCGGCGTGGATATCGAGGAGGACCGATGCAAGATCGTGGTCGATCGCGTGACGACGGTGGGCACGGCCTGGCTGGGATTGACCGTCGGATGCGCGGAATGCCATTCGCACAAGTATGATCCGATCACGCAAAAGGAATTTTACCAGCTCTACGCGTTTTTCAATTCGGTGGACGATCGGGATATCAAAGCGCCTTTGCCCACGCAACTGGCCGGCGTGCAAAATCAGTTGTCGGCGCTCGAACAGGAGAAACGGCAATATGCCGAAACGCCCGATGCGGAATTTGAGGCGTGGACGGAGCGCATTGCCAAACTGCCCGATATCTGGTGGTCGCCAAAGCAGGAAGATTATGATCTGCCCACTTTTGGCGCGAACAACGGCGCCAATTTATATCCGCAGGAGGACGGCTCTTTTCTCGTGACCGGCATGATCGAGAACAAGACGCATTACATCATGATGCTGAATACCAAATTGAAAGGGATCACCGGCATCCGCGTCGAGCCGATGGCCGATGAAATGTTGCCTCAGCTTGGGCCCGGCTGGGCGAATGGGAATTTTGTTCTCACCGAGTTGTATGTCGAGACCGCGTCATTGAAAGCGGTGAACCAACTTAAATCGAACGCAGTGGAACGGGCTTTTGCCGATTACGCGGAACCGGGTCATGGCATAGAAATGGCCATTGACGGCGTGATGGACAAAGGCGGCTGGGCGGTGGCGATCCCCGGTTTGCCCATGCACGGCGTCGATCGGTGCGCGGTGTTTGTGATGCAGGAAGACCTCGGTTACGGCGACGAAGGAATGCGCCTGAAAGTGAGCCTCGTTCAACACGAAGGCAAAAGTTTTACGCTCGGGCGCGTGCGGGTCAGCTACACCACCGCGCCACGCGAAACACTCGCTTCGCACACAGTCCCGCAACGGATGATCGAGCTGGCGCGCCTTCCTAAAGCCTCGCGTAATCTCGATCAACAAGTCGAATTGAAGCGCTATTTCGAGGCGACGTTCCGCACGCATTCTCCCGCGCTGCTCGAGATCACGAAAGCGCTCGCTGAGTCGCCCGGCGTCAAAGGAGAGGTCCAGGCGCAAACGCTCGTGGAACGGCGCAGCCCCCGCACCACGCATATTCATGTTCGCGGCGATTTCCTGAACAAAGGCGCCGAAGTTCAGCCGGGCACAATCGCCGTGCTGCATCCATTCAAGCCAAAAAATGCGCGGCCCAACCGGCTCGATTTGGCCGAATGGCTGACGGATCCCGACAACCCACTGACGGCGCGCGTCGCCGTGAACCATTTTTGGAAACATTTGTTCGGCGATGGCCTGGTCGCCACCATGGCGGATTTTGGAACACAGGGTGAACTGCCGTCGCATCCCGAGTTGCTCGATTGGCTGGCCACCGAATTCTTGCAGCGCCGCTGGAGCCGCAAGGAAATGATTCGGTTGATGGTGACCTCGGCCACTTATCGGCAATCGGCCGCGAGTCGCGACGATCTGATCGAGCGCGACGCCAAGAACCGCTGGCTGGCGCGCCAGAACCGCTTTCGGTTGAATGCGGAAAACACGCGCGATCAATTCCTGGCCGCCAGCGGGCTGCTCGATTCCACCATCGGCGGGCCAAGCGTCAAGCCGGAGTCCAGACGGCGCGGGCTCTATTTGCAGTTCAAGCGTTCCTTTCCGGAATACATGCTGGTGAATTTCGATGCGCCGAACAGCACGCAACCCTGTCCGAAACGCGAACGTTCGAACACGCCGTTGCAGGCGCTGACCTTGTTGAACGATCCACTCTTTTTGCAATCGGCCCGAGCCCTGGCGCAGCGGACCTTGACCGAAGCGCCGGCGCAGGCCGCGGCCCGCGCGCGGCACGCCTTCCAGCTTTGCCTGGCCCGTCCTCCGGACGCCGACGAATTGCGCGACCTGCTGGGGCTGCTCGAGCAGGTGCGGCCGATTTACGCGGCGAACACGGAGGCGGCATCGCAATTGATCGGGGAAACGCGGTGCGATCAGGTGAGCGCACCGGAAATGGCGGCGTGGACGGTTGTGGCGCGCGCGATTTTGAACCTGGACGAAGTAGTGACGCGCGAATGATTTCAAAGTTGCTCCCGTCATGTTGCCTGCATAGCTTTCAACCGATGCAAACGCACGACGCGCACCCAGTCCTGATTCCGGTTAACTCATGAATCCGATTCAGGCCAACGCGCATTTGACGCGGCGCGAGTTTTTGACGACGGCCGCAAGCGGGCTCGGCGGCCTGGCCCTGGCCAGTTTTCTTGCGCGCGACCTGGGCGCGGTGACAGGATCGGCGGCCGGACAAGCGCTGAATCCGCTCGCGCCGAAACTGCCGCACTTCAAAGCGCGCGCGAAGCATTGCATTTTCATTTTCTTATCGGGCGGCACGAGCCAGGTTGATTTGTTCGATCCAAAGCCGAAGCTGAATGCGTTGGCGGGCCAGCCGCTGCCCGATTCTGTGCTCAAGAATTTCCGGTTCGCTTTCATCCAGAAAGATTCCGCGCGTCTGATGGGGAGTCCGCGCGCGTTCAAGAAACACGGCCAATGCGGGATGGAATTTTCCGATTTGCTGCCGCATGTGGCGAGTTGCGCGGATGACATTTGCCTGATCCGTTCGATGCATACCGAACCGTTCAATCATCATCCGGCCACGATCATGATGAACAGCGGCTTCTTTCGCATGGGGCGTCCGACGATCGGGTCGTGGCTGACTTACGGTCTCGGCACCGAATGCGCGGATCTGCCGGGATACGTGGTGCTCGAACCGGGGCCGGGCATCCGCGGCGGCGCCACCAATTGGTCGTGCGGTTTCATGCCATCCACCTACTCGGGGGTGCTCTTCAACAACAAAGGTGAGCCGGTCAAAAATCTGTCGAATCCCGAAGGCATGACGCCGGAGGTGCAGCGGCTCACGCTCGATACGATTGCCCGGCTCAACGAACGGCGCTTCCGGCATTTGAAAGATCGGGAAATCGAGAGCCGCGTGGCTTCTTATGAACTGGCTTTTCGCATGCAAAAGACCGCGCCGGAACTGATCGATCTTTCCGGGGAGAACGCGGGCACGCTCGCCGCCTACGGGATCGGCCGCAAAGATGATTTGCAAAACCGATTTTCGACGAGCTGCCTGCTGGCGCGGCGCATGGTCGAACGCGGCGTGCGTTTCATCAACATTTACATGGATGGCTGGGATCATCACGGTGGAATCAACGATGGCCTGGTGCGCAATTGCGGTGTGGTGGATCAGCCCATCGCGGCGCTGGTGAAAGATTTGAAACAACGCGGGCTGCTCGATTCCACGCTCGTGGTCTGGGGCACGGAATTCGGCCGCACGCCTCTTGGCGATAACCGCATCGGCATGGCGCAAGTCACCGGGCGCGATCATCAACCGAGCGCCTTCACGCTCTGGATGGCCGGCGGCGGTGTCAAAGGCGGATTGATCTATGGCGAAACCGATGACCTCGGGATGACCGTGGCGAGCCAGCCGGTGCACATCAACGATTTTCACGCCACGCTGCTGCACCTCTTCGGATTGAATCACGAAACGCTCACCTACCGTTTTGAAGGCCGCGATTATCGGCTCACCGATGTGGCCGGGAAAGTGATCACGGACTGGCTCGCCTGAATAAAACCCATTACGAGCGCTTGCAGCGTTTCCGGCGCGGTGCGGCTTCACAATCTTCAGATCACAGCGCGGCAGCGGGGCTGTGAATCCGTGAAGGGAGGTAGGAGCTCACGCCTGAATCGGGGGAGCAGGGGGATCGGTTCAGTGAACAATCTTTGACTCTGCGGTGGGCGCCCGATACTTTTTCGCGCATGCAAATGCCATCCCTCCTGACTCGAGGACCGCGGCTGCTTTGCGCATGCATTTTCGGGCTTTGCTCTTTCTTCAATTCCTCTCAGGCCGCCAGCTACGCCACGATCATTCCTCGATTCGAGCAGGCGATCGCGGAAGAACTGAACCGCGGCAGCGTGAGCGGGCTTTCGGTGGCGCTGGTCGATGACCAGCAAATGGTTTACAGCCGTGGCTTCGGTTTGGCGGACAAGAAACGGAAACGCCCCGCGCGTACCGACACCGTTTATCGTTGCGGTTCGATTTCCAAATTGTTCACGGCCCTGGCGACGATGCAGCTCGCCGAGCAAGGGAAACTCGACATCGACAAACCACTGACCAATTTTCTCAGCGATTTCAGAGTCGTTGTCCCGTTCGACGGCTCCGCGCCCATGACCTTGCGGCAATTGATGTGTCATCGCTCGGGCATGGTGCGGGAAGCGCCGGTGGGAAGCTACTTTGATGACTCAGAGCCGAGCGCGGCGGAAACAGTGGCCAGTCTCGCGGCGTGTGTTCTGGTGTATCCCACAGGCACGAAAACGAAATACTCGAACAGCGGCATCACCGTGGTGGGGCAAACGGTCGAGCGCGTCAGTGGCAAGCCGTTTGAAGTTTACCAACAGGAACATTTGCTTGGACCGCTGGGAATGAAAAGCTCGGGCTGGCGCCTGACCCGCGCCTTGCGTTCGCGTCTCGCCAAAGGCTATTTGCCGGTGGCGCGGGCGGACGGCACGTTTCAGGAACGAGAAGCGCCGCAGTTCGAGTTCGGCATTCTGCCAGCAGGAAACCTTTACACGACGGCCGAAGATCTCGGCCGCTTTCTCTCGATGCTGTTCGCCGAAGGCATGGCCAGTGGGCAGCCGCTGGTTCGCAAAGAGACGCTGGCGGAAATGTTCCGCCCGCAATTGACCGCCGACACGAATGCGTTTGGCCTTGGCTTTTTCGCCGGAAACTTTCGCGGGCACCGAACCGTCAGCCACATGGGCGCGGTTTATGGATTCACCTCGGCATTGACCGCCATTCCAGCGCAGAAAATCGGCGTGATCATTTTGTGCAACGACGACATCGCGGTGGGCGCGGTGCGGAAGCTGAACAATCTGGCCCTGGGCCTGATGCTCGAAGCCAAATTGGGCGAGAAGCTTGCCCTGCCTGAAAACACGAATGAATTGAGTGCGGACGAGCTGGCGCGTTTTGCCGGCGATTTCGAATCGGAAAGTTATTGGGCCAAGGTCGAGAGCCGCGGAGGAATGCTTCAGGCGAACATTTCCGGTCAGGTGATTTCTTTGCGTCCGGTGGGACCGTTGAAGTTCCTTGGGGACGGACGTTTGGTCACCGAAGCTGTATTTAATTTCGATCGCGATAGCGCCGGGAGCATCGTGGGGTTTTCTGGAATGAACCAGAAGTTCCGGCGCATCGATCCCGGATCAGCGGAACCGATTCCGGCCGAGTGGAAATTACTGCTCGGAAGTTACGGACCGGATTTCATCCCGCTGATCATTTCGGTGCGGCACGGACATCTTTACGCCATGACCGAGAACGAATACGACAATCGCCTCACACCTTTGAATCGATTCGTTTTCAAAATGCCGCCTGGACTTTATGTCGATGAACAACTCGTTTTCCTCACGGACACGCGCGGTCGTCCGCACACGGCGGTCCTGGCCAACATTCCGTTGAAACGGCGCCGTTAATTGCCATTCCATCGCGCATGAATTCACTCCATCACAAAAGCATTCAAATAACGTCTGAGAACCGGCGCCCGCATGATGGGACGCGTTTCACCTCTGGCCGTCGATTTCATGGCGCGCGACGAATGCAATGCGTGAATTTCAATGCGGTTCGGCTGTGGTGTGGTTCGAACGGCCAGATTCGACGCGCGCTCGACCGGTGAACACTCCTTTCATTCAACCGGGCGATGCCTGGGCGCTGTGGGGATTCATGATTGCGGGCGTCGCGGTCTGCATTTATCTCGAACAGAATTTTTCCTGGGCGGCCAAGACCAGCGGGCCTGTGCTGGCGTTGCTTGGAGGAATGCTCCTCTCGAATCTCAAACTGCTGCCGGTCGAGTCGGCCTCCTACGACCTGGTGGATGATTACCTCGTGCCGGTGGCGATCCCGTTGCTGCTGTTTCGCGCGAATGTGGTGAAAATATTTCGCGAGAGCGGCCCGATGTTGCTGGCCTTTCACATTGCGGCCTTGGGGACGGTGCTCGGAGCATTTGCAGCCGCCGCACTCTTTCACAATGCGATTGACCGCGCGCCGGAGGTCACTGGCGTCATGACCGGCAGTTACATCGGAGGCGGCGTAAACTTTGTCGCGATCAAGAACAGCTATCAGCTCGACTCGAATCTGACCAACCCGCTCCTGGTGGCCGACAATTTCATCATGGCGGGAATGTTCGCGGTGCTGTTCCTGATCTCGAACAGCAAATTCTTTCGCGCGCGTTTTCCGCATCCTCATTCCGCCGGAGTCGATCAACAGGAAAGCCAGGTTCTGGCCGCCCATTATTGGAGGCGCAAAGAGATCGCGCTCCTCGACATTGCGCTGGCGCTGGCCATCGCCTTTGTCATTGCGGCGGGCGCCATGAAAGTCAAAAGCGCGGTGGTGGCCCAGACCGATTCCAAGCTGGTGCAATCGCTTTTTGGCAATGCCTATGTCTGGATCACGCTGTTCACCGCGATTCTCACCACGCTATTTCATCGTGTGACCGAGCGCATCCATGGCGCGGAAGAACTCGGCGGATACCTTCTCTACATTTTTTTCTTCGTGATTGGGTTGCGCGCCGATTTGTGGATGGTTCTGCGCAATGTGCCGGTGCTCTTTGCGCTTTGTTTTGTGATGGCCATCGTCAACCTGGCCTTCACGCTTTCGATC
>JBFMDG010000029.1:0-21594 GCA_040754135.1 Verrucomicrobiota bacterium | reverse complement strand
TCGGCAATACGCTGATTAATAATGGCGCGATCGGAGCGCAAGGCGGCACCGCGCCTTCCTTCACTGGACCTCCTTCCCGCGCCAATCCGCTTGGAACGTTTCCCGGAGTAGAACCAGGAATCGATCCTCTCAATCCGATCGGCACCACCTTGCCAACATCTCCCTCCGATCAATTGGTTACGTCTGGATTACGCAACGTGACCGGCGATCAGGGAACGGTACCTGCCGTGGCAACGATTACAGGTATTTTGACCGATCCTCAATTTCGTGTGGTGATTCGCGCTTTGGAGCAACGGGGAGGAGTCGATGTTCTTTCCGCGCCCAAAGTCACCACCATGAGCGGCCGGCAAGCGCAAATTCAAATTATCGAATTACGCACCATTGTCGCGGGCCAGGGCTTCAATCAAACGGCCACGGGCGCAGGGGGCGGCGTCGGAGGCGCGCCCGGAACCGGCGTCAACATCGGCGGCGGCGGCGGTGCCGTGGCCGCGGCTTCACAATTTGCGACAACGCAAATTCCGCTCGGACCGTCGCTTGACGTGATCCCATACGTGTCGGCGGACGGTTACTCGATCCAGATGACGTTGATTCCGACGATTACTGAATTCCTTGGATATGATGATCCCGGCGATTTCGTGCCACAGGCGCAGTCGGCCGCGGGCAATACTCTGGGCACTCCACTAACGGCGCAGTTGCCGCTGCCGCGCTTTCGTGTCCGGCAAATCATCACCAGCGCGATCGTGTGGGACGGGCAAACCATCGTGCTCGGCGGTTTGATCTCGGAAGATGTATCGAAGTTTCGCGACAAGATTCCGGTGTTAGGTGATCTCCCGCTGTTGGGACGGTTATTCCGAAGCGAATCGATGTCCACAACGAAAAAGAATCTGGTGGTGTTCATCACGCCGACGATTGTGGATCCTGCCGGCAATCGTGTGCATACCGAAGACAATTTGCCCTATGACCCGAGCACGATCGTTGCTCCTGCGGTCACCGAACCGGTGGCTCCGGGAGCGGCAACGACTCGATAACCGAGTGGAAGCGCAAAGGACGAGAACGAACCGAACCTTCGAAACCCTATGTCATTGTTGCTGAAAGTTTGTCATCGATGGGCTTGCCTGGGTCTGACGGTCGGGGCTCTCGGCTCTGCAGGGCTTGCACAGAATGTTTATCAGCCGGCCGGACATCAATACCTCATTTCGGGTACGTTGCCTGGCGATCAGATTCATCCGCATCTGGCGATCAATTCAAGTGGTGGATACCTGGTTTGGCAGGATAACTCGACCGATGGCGATGGTTTTGGAATTCGAGCCATCAAATTGAGCCGCAATTTTAACGGCACGCTAGGCGCGTTTCGTGTGAACCAGCAAGGGGCCGCAGATCAGGAACGGCCGCAGGTTGCGCTGCTCAAGAATGGCGGGGCTGCCTTCGTTTGGCAGACCTCGAATACGAAAACGCGCAAGGTTTACGCCCGCTTCCTGGGCTCGAATGGCACGTTCGTAACCGGAGATATTCTCGTCCCCACCTACACGGAAGGACACCAGATGCGGCCAGTGGTGACCGGGCTTTCTGATGGATCGGCTGTCGTGATTTGGTCGAGCTTCGGGCAGGACGGCAGTTTGGACGGCATTTACGGCCAGCGCTTTTCCGGTGACGGCGGAAAAATCGGAACGGAATTTCAAGTGAACCAATCGACGTTGTACAATCAACGCGATGCCACGGTGGCAGGCCTTGCCAATGGCAATTTCGTTGTGGGCTGGGTGGGAGAGTCCGGTTCAGATATTTCCGGAGTATTCAATGTGAATATTTGGTCCCGATTGTTTAATGCCAATGGGCCAATTGCCGGAGAGTTTAAAGTCAACAGTGGTACCAATATTTGCGCGACGCCCTCCGTTAGTGGCTCTGCGGACGGGGGCTTTGTTTTAACCTGGGGAGAGGCTGATGCCAACCGTGAAAATGGTTGGGACGTACATAGCCGCGCCTTCGGAGCTGAAGGAACACCGAAAAATGTGGGTCCCGAAATTAATACTCGCATTTTCGGAGACCAGTTTTCTCCTCGCATTGCAGGAGGGGAGGATCAGTTGGTCGTTTGGTCGAGTATGGGTCACGATGGATCATTTGAAGGTGTTTTTGGACGGTTTTTGACCGGCAACGGAGATTTTTTGAGCGATGAGTTTCAAGTCAACTCGGTCAGCTTCAGTCGGCAGGTGAATCCGGCTGTGGCTCATGATGGTTCGGGTAATTACGTCATCGTCTGGAGCAGTTTTTTTGGAGGCATGGGAAGCTTTGATTTGGTCGCGCAGCGAATTTCCAAATTAGACAATCTTCCCGCGCCCTCTGCGCCCATACTTGCCTCCCTCTCACAAAACAGCGTCAGCGCTTCCTGGCCAGAGATTACGGGAATGAGTGTTTCCCATTATGAACTGTTCGTCGATGGGGAGACAGTTCCAATCATCACAACCAATAATTTTTATGTGGTGACGCGCGAAAGTTGGACCGCGAAATCGACGCATTCGATTCGCCTGGCTTTTAAGCTGACGGATGGAAGGCGTTCGGGGATGTCGGATGCAGCGACGGTGACTACCTGGGGAGGTGATGATAATGCAGATCAGTTGCCGGATGATTGGCAGACTTTTTATTGGGGAAGGCCGGTGAACTGGCCGGCGTCTTCGGCTGATTCGGACGGGGATGGGGCGAGTACGTTGCAGGAGTTTTTGGCTGGCACGGATCCAACCAACCCGCAAAGCGTGTTGAAAACCGCACTTTCACAGACACCGCAAGGCCGGTTTTTGATATGGAATACCCAGGCTGGACTGGTTTACCAGGTTCAGACATCATCGGATTTGAGCAATTGGAGCGATGTGTCAACGCCTCGATTCGCTACAGGAGATTCAGATTCAATGCCGGTGGCCGTGGGTGGAGCCGCTGCATATTTTCGCGTCAACCGCTTACGGTAGTTCATTATGACTCGCGCTTTGAAACCAATTTTGTATTCATCTCTGGCAATCGCCACAGGGGCGGTGGCTTTCGGTTTTAGTCTCACCGGGCCAAGTGCTTCCTGGCAGGACGCGCGGCGAGGGTATGATCAACCCAGGGGCGTGATGAACATCAATGAAGAATACCGCTATAATGTGCCGGTTCTTTATTACGGATTCGACGATACTTTCCTGACTTATTTTGGGCAAAAAGGGGTGCAGGAGATTGAAAAGGCCATCGCCATCTTAAATGCGCTCCCGCCAATGTCGCAGGTGAATCTCAATGATTTTCCACTGGACACGCGGCGGCTAAACCCGAGAGCCCAAGCCCTGAATTTGCTCGACCTCAAATCGATTGCTTTGAATCGGCTTCTTGAGAATATTGGGTTGGCGTCCCCCATTCGCTACGTGTTTACGCTTCGTGAGGTTGTGGATTTGCCCTGTTGTAATTCCTACCTGGTCATTCGTCGCAATTTCGACCCGGAATCATTTCGACCCACCTCTTTTGTTAACGGACGTTTGTGGACCTATCGCGATATTTTTTGTATCTGCACGCCCGTGCAAGTCGCTTGGCCGCTCAATGAGCCGGTCGATCCGTTGGACTATAATGAACCGGTCGTCAGCACTTTTTCAGCCCCGGCCGCTATCAGCCGGTTTGGCGTAGGTCAGTTTTACCATGGGCTCACTCGAGATGATGTCGGCGGCCTTCGATACATTTACCAGCGCGGAAATCTTAACACAGAAACAAATGCGATCGGAGTGGTCGGAACTTCTGGTTTGCCCTGGGGCATTCCTGGAGGGACCAACTCCTTTATCACTAATGCCGTTCGATTCGGAGTGGATAAAGTCACCTTCGTGCGGGCCAATTTTGATTCGCTGATCGGAGAGTTATTTCAGCCCATCACCAATCGCTGGGTCGAGCAAGTCATCACAAATGGAATCGTTCGCGAACAATCGGTCAGCCGCGTCATCGGTGTTCCTGATTTGTTGTTTGTAGCTGCAGATACGACCACGGCAAACACGATCACCACTGTTCAAACGATTATCAATAACGTCACAACCGAATACACGATTCAGTTCACTGGGACAGGCGGAGGCGCTACCATCGGGTTCGACCTTTTCACGGCCCCCATCCGGAAGCCCGTTGTCTTTGGTCCAATCCCCGACGGACCTGGAATTAATAGTTATCCCAACATGTTTGTTTTCAACAGTGTTGGGCCCTTGGCTCTGAACCTGAATGGTTTTTTTATTGCGGAGACAAACGCAATTCCTGTTTTCAACTGGGGATCTTTTGATGGTTCTACGAACATCACGGTATATCCCGAAGGATTCACGGTTCAGGAAATCGAACAACAAGTCATTGGCTCCAGGAATCTTGGATCCGAAGAGGCCTGGAACATTCCGCCGATCCGGTTCCCAGGGCTCGGAACGGGCGGCGGTGGTGCTGGAACATTTCCTTAGGCCACAGCTTTATTCCCGATTGATATTATGAAGAAGTTTGCGCTGACAAGTCTGGCCGCTCTGCTCATGGCGACGCCTTCCTGGGCTCAGCCCGTTCCGCTTTACGAGAATTTCGGGTCGGTTGTGTATCGCTGGGATGATGAACTGAACCATCCACCCGTAGTCGACGCCACGTCGTTTGCAAATTACGGCTCTTTTGTCATCACCAATATTATCGATTTCAATCTGCTTGGTCTCTTGCAAGGGTTGGGCCTTCCTTATGAAACGGCCAACACGCTTAATTTTACTAATCGCGGGGAGATGAAAGGGTTGTTCGGATTTCGATTTAACAATGCCACGGTTTCCGGGCGCAAACCCGCGCAAAACTTTGTGAATGGAAATGGCGGTCGCATCGAGGCGACTGGCATTGTCTTCGACATTTTCGACCCGGTGACGACTCAGTTTACACCGGCGAACAGCTTCACGAACGCCAATATCAACATTTCCGCAAGCAATGTGGTGAATCGAGGCGTGATCCTCGCGGATAACATTGGCTTAATTCAGATTTCAGGCGACAAGGTGGACCTGTCGCGAGGCGGGATTGGGATTAAACCCATTCCTGGAGCCTACAGTTTTCTGCAAGGATTTTGCTTTTTTGGCGGCACATCAGGGGCAGGGCCAGTGCCCGGGCAGGTCGCCTTTTTTCCGGATGCCGGGATTTTGGACCGCTATTGGGGGATCGACACCAATGTTTTTAGTTTGGCCACGACGATTGCGCGGACAGCATTCCCGCCCGTGGTCACTCCGGTTCATTTGGTCACCCGGTTAGTGCCTCCCTACCAATTATTTTTTACGCAGTTTGCTCTGTTTGAACCGCAAGTCTTCGTTTTTACAAATGCGGTCACCCCGACGAATTGGTTGATCCAGGCCGTTTTTGTGGAGAATTTGGATCCGGAGATTCTTACCGACGTTCGATTTGCGATCAGCGAAATCCCAACCAATGTCTGGCGCACGCCCGTTATCCAGTTCAGTTCGTTGGAACCCGATGTGATCACAGGCGGCAACCGCACGAATGAACTTTATTTCATGGATTACTCCACTTCCTGGACGAATCTGACCTTGCTCACGAATCTGGCTTCGGGCTTCAGCACACCGACAGCCATGCCGAGTACCTTTGCCGTCAGTTGGTCGCAACCGTGTGAGTATCTCCCGTTTTTCAGTGACGCGCCCAATGCCATCGGCACTCCAGACCTCTTTTACAACACGACCTATTCGAACGTGGTGATCACCAACACGATCACGGCTTACTCTTTTTTTGCGACCAACCTCGCGTCGCAACTTTCGTCCGGAGTCCCGATCACGAACTCGAGCGGCCGCATCGAGATCAACGCCAACGAACTGCGAATGGATAAAGCTCGCGTCCGCGGCGAAGGCTACGTGTCGATCAAGACCAAAAATCTGATTAGCAGTGCCAATTCGATTGTGGACGTCGATCATGTGGGACTGAATCTCGGCGCCACGAGCGGGAACCTGAATGTTCAAGGAGTGGCGAGCGAAATTACTCGCCGGATGGGTGGACCCGTTTTTGCCTGGAGCGGTGTTTGGACGAATTTCACCGGCCTGCTCGAAACCAACATGGTTGAAGAACCGCCAGGTTCAGGAAATTTCACGAACGTGGTCGTGACCAATGTCGTCGAGATGAACTTTCACGCCATGGTGGTCCTCAACGCCATGGAAACGCAGTTCCCGGTCAAAGTGCATGAATTCTCGACCTTTTCGACCAATGTGGTTTTGACCGACCGGATCAACGTCTCCGATTCCTTGAGCGTCGATGCGCAGAATTTCACGGTCACTGGTCTTCTGAACATTGAAGCTCCAGTTCGGAATTGGACGGCAACCAATTTCCCGAATTTGAAGACCTTGACCAACTCGGGCTCGATTCAAGTGAATAACGAGGCTGCATTTGGCAGTGATCGAACAGTGCCCTATCAGGTCATTGTTAACCGTGGAACGATCGAGGCGATATCTGTGAACATGCGTTCGGATTATTTTGAGAACTCGGGAACGATCACCGCCGTTCGTCAGATCCCGGACATTTTCACCGGAGGTGTCACGACCTTGAGCGGACCGATCAATCTTGATATTGGGATCGGACGTCTTGAAGGCGGGCAATTTACAACGCTGCGCGATATTTCGATCAGAGCCAAAGAGCTCAAGTTGAGAAACCACCGGCAGAGCAGCGCCGCACTGTTCCTCTCCGGGCAGGATCTGATTGCGGACGATGGTCAATCTCTGAGCAATGATATTGAAGTTCGGGATGGGTTCAACCTGTTCCAGAAGCCAAGCTTTGGCGATTTGTTCGGAACGAGAATCACTTCGATTGCGCCAGCCTTTGCCTTGGTTTCACATCAATGGGCCGGCGAAAACAGAGGGCCTGTGGTCTCTGGATTTGTGAACAATGTAGCCATCGGCAGGTTGGTCATTGAATCGGGTTTGGATTCTCTCCACAGTTTCACTGGTACCATTGGCAATAATGGTCTTTATGTGGATTACCTCGAATTCCGCAATGTAACCATCGACCAGGTGGACACTGCTTTGGAGATTAATCCGGGCATGGTGGTTTACTTTGCCGATTCAAATTTGCCGGCGGAAGAGCTCAACGACAAGGTTGGCGGGCGTCTCAAATGGGTGAGCGAGTTCGCGGGAGTGAACAGTGGAGTTGATGTGTTGCTGCTCAATGGGCAAACCGTGCGCATGAATCGCGCGTTGCGGAACAGTCGCACGATCGACTCTGACGGAGATGGCATTCCGAACTTTTTTGATTTCTATCCGCTGGATGCAAACGCGGGAGGCTTGAATACTGCGTTGGCCATCACCTTGCCCACAGCGCAGGCCCCGGTGATCTCTTTCGCCGCGCCGGCGGGGCAAACCTACGTGATCGAGTACACCACGAACTTGAGCGCTCCTGTTTGGAAACCGTTGGAGAATCTTAACAACGTCACTGTCGTTGATGGCAAAATCTCGATCAGTGACACGAACATACTAGCTGGTGAAACCCAGCGGTTTTATCGCATTCGCTTCAACCAATAGCCGAACCATTTTCAACCCGAAAACGAACTACCGAAACTGTTTTGATGATTATTGTTCCGCCAAAAGTGACGAAGACACCTGAGGTCGATCCACTCGAGAGAAATTCATGAAGATTCGGTATTTAACAGCCTTTCTATTAGTTCTCGCTGCCATTTACTCCCGCTCTGCGTTGGGGGTGCTGCCCCCCAGCGATACACCATTACCCAACCTCGATAAACGGACTGCCGTCGGCTTGAATTCTGCCGTCATTGCCCGACAGGACGAGGCGATTGCTTCGCTCCGGGCCAAGGTGCCTTCGGCGCAATATCGACGAAAGCCTGGGCTTGGCACTTCTGTTTTTGTCTCTGCGTCCCGAGGGTTTCTCACCGGACCGAACGGAGCCGGAAAAGCAGTTTCCGAAAACCAGCTCGCCGTTTTTCCGAGCACTGATCTGCACCGGCCTGTTAAAGCGTTTTTGAACGAGCATTCCGCCTTGTTCGGTTTTGATGCGAGCGCTCTGAATCAGGCCTTGGTCAGCCGGGATTATGTGACCTCTCATAATGGACTCCGCACCACAGTCTGGCAGCAAACATTGAATGGCATCTCAGTTCTCGATGCCGTGCTTGTTGGCCATGTGACCGCAAAGGGTGAGCTGGTAAATGTTTCCAGCGAATTTGTTCCAAACGTAAACGCCGCAGCCAATGCAGGCGTAGGCAATGCCGCGTCGGCGGTTGCCAATCCCGCGATCGATGGGGCCAAAGCGGTGAGCCTTGCCGCCACCCATTTAGGGGAACAAGCCATTGCGGACGACATTCAAAGTCTCGGACAACCAGAAGGACTTGCCAGACGACAAAAATTCGAGGGCGCCCGCATTAAAGGGGATGCTTATGCGGAGTTGGTTTGGGTACCTGTCAGTCGCGATGCTATGCGGTTGGCGTGGCGGACGGAATTGACGCCTGCGGGCCGCCAGGAATTGTACGCCGTGTTTGTGGATGCGTTGACTGGCGAAGTGCTGATTCGCCGTTCGCTGACCGCCTATTTGAAGGATGCAACGTTCAATGTTTACACCAGCGATAGTCCTTCGCCATTTTCTCCAGGACATCCAACGCCTTTGCGCACCCAACCTGCCGTCGTGCAGCGCAAGCTCGTGAAGATGGCGCCCCCTTTGTTGAACACGATCGCGTCACCGTCCGGCTGGATTGACGACGACGACAATGAGACGCAAGGCAACAACGTGGACGCGCATACGGATTTGAACGCGGACAACAGGCCGGACCTTCCTCGGCCGCAGGGAAATAACAATCGCGTTTTCGATTTTCCGTTGGACCTGACCCAGGCGCCTCGATCTTATACGAATGCTTCCGTGGTGCAGTTGTTTTATTGGAACAACATTATTCACGATCGCTTTTACGAATTCGGATTCACGGAAGAAGCTGGCAATTTTCAGTTGGACAATTTCGGACGCGGTGGAGCCGGGAATGATCCGGTGCAAGCCGACGCGCAGGATGGAGGCGGCACCGACAACGCCAATTTCGCGACGCCTCCAGATGGGCGCTCAGGTCGCATGCAGATGTACGTGTTCACAGGTCCAGATCCAGACCGCGATGGTGATCTCGATGCCGAAGTGATCATTCACGAATACACCCACGGCTTGAGCAATCGGCTCGTCGGAAATGGCATCGGGATTTTCGAACTTCAGCCTGCAGGCATGGGGGAAGGGTGGTCAGACTTTTATGCCTTAAGTCTTTTGGGCGAGGAAGCGGACGACGTGGACGGCACCTTTGCCACGGGAGGTTACTTGACCTTTCGACTTGGCGGACCTCCCGGTGGACTCGAAGAAAACTATTATTTCGGCATTCGACGTTATCCCTACAGCACCGATCTCAAGAAAAACCCGCTGACGTTTAAGGACATCGATCCATCGCAAGCCGATCCGCACGCTGGCATTCCTATTAATCCGATCATTGGGGGCGGGCCTGCCGACGAGGTCCACAATATGGGGGAAATATGGTGCGTTGCACTCTGGGAAGCTCGAGCGGCGTTAGTGAAAAAACTAGGATTCCAAGAGGGAAATCAAATGATCCTTCAGCTGGTAACCGATGGCATGAAGCTGGCGCCGCCGAATCCGACGTTCCTTGAAGCTCGGGATGCAATTTTGCAAGCCGACGAGATTAACAGCGGTGGCGACAATCGGAATGAACTTTGGATCGCGTTTGCCAAACGTGGCATGGGCGCGAGCGCAAAGGCGCCCCCCAGCTTTACAGCGACGGGAGTTATTGAGGCATTCGATTTGCCTGAAGATGTGTTCCCCACGCTGCCGGATGGTTACCTTGAAGTCACCGTCACTCCACCCAATGGGGCCGCGCTTTTCGCTTCCGTTCAGGAGCCGATCTTTGTGCGCGTGACCGATGGAGGCGCGGTGACCAATGCGACGATCTCGGCGAGCATCAATATTCAAGGGGCAAACTTAACTTTCAGGAATGACGGTGTTAATCCCGACAAAACCCGGAACAATGCGGTTTATTCCGGCAATCTCGATGTTCCAAATATCAATTCACTCCGATTGACCTTGATCGTCACTGCTCCAGGAAAGGAGCCCAGCACGAACATCGTCAACTATTCGATCATATCTTTGCCGACGAACGACAACTTTACCAATGCAGTCAAAGTGGCGGCGACGGGAGGAAATTTCCTGAGCAACAATCGTTTTGCGACCATGGAGCCGAGCGAACCGACTCACGCAGGCGTCAGTCTGGCGGCGGCTTCGTTGTGGTGGCGTTTCACCTCGCCAATCACAACGAATGTCTTGGTGGACACCGCTGGAAGCACGTTCAACTCGATTGTGGCGGTTTATACCAATAGCACCCTGGCGTCGCTCCGGCAGGTTGCGGCGGCGGATGACATCGGAACACGCCGGCAGGCCTACGTCACTTTCAACGCTCAGGCAGGCGTCAGTTACCAGATTGCAGTCGCCAGTGCCGGCGAGTCGAGCACGGGTACCTTACGTTTGAATATTCAGCCTGGCGGAAGCCCGGATATTACACCCCCCATCGTTCGGGTCACTTCTCCAGGCAGCGGTCTTTACACTTCCACTAATCGGGTCGTTGTCACCGGTTCAGTGGAAGATCCTTTGCCCGTTCGTTCCGGCGTGGATCAACTCGAAATTCGAGTGAATCCCGGCTTAAGCGAATTCAGTAATCAATCTCTGGCCGGCTCCTTTAATTTTGGAGCGGAGAGCTCGTCCATCATTCCCAGTACGAACTGGACCAGGGTTGTGGCCCTCCAGGAAGGACTCAATATCATCCAGGTTTCGGCAAAGGATGTTGCAGGCAACAAATCGGATGTCGTTTCCATTCAGGTCACTTTCCGGCCTTTGGATCCAATCAATGATATTTTTGCCAATGCCATCGTTCTTACCAACGTGACCGGTGTGAGCAGTGTGAACACCTTGAACGCCACCAAAGAAGTGGGCGAACCCAATCACGCCGGTAATCTCGGCGGCAGATCGGCCTGGTGGTCCTTCCGCGCTCCTGCCGATGGCGTTCTTTTCCTGAGTACGACTAATTCCTCTTTTGATACCTTGATGGGGTTGTATGTGGGAGACCGTGTAAACACCCTCACTGCCGTCACCAGCAATGACGACGCTCTCGAGGGGGTCAGCTTCAGCAAGATCAACCAGGCCGTTCGTGCCAACACCACTTATCGAATTGCTGTGGATGGGTTCGGCGGTGATGGAGGCGTGGCTTTCCTGGAGTACTCCTTCAGACCTTCAGTGATTTATCGAGTCACCATCAATAGCAGCGTCGGAGGCAAAGTCACGCCCGAGACAGGAGATTTTGAAGCGAATTCGACCTTGGTTTTGACGGCCACTCCGGCCGCGAATTATGAATTTGATTCGTGGGAAGGCAGTGTGACATCCACTCAAAACCCGATTTCCATTATTGTCACCGCAAACATGAATGTGACCGCGCGGTTCCGCCCAATCGCGTTCACTGACGGTTTCGAGTCAGGCAATCTGAGCGGTTTAAGCTGGACGAGTGGAGGCAACGCACCCTGGATTGTGCAAGGCCAAACAGTTGCTTTCGGCAACTTCGCGGCGCGTTCCGGCACGATTGGCAACTTGCAAACGAGTTCTTTGATGCTGACAACAAAGCTGAGGGCTGGTCGGGGGGCCTTTGATTTCAAAGTCAGTTCCGAGGCAGGCTGGGACTTCCTCGAATTCTATTTGGATGGACGCCGCTTGGCCCGGTGGTCGGGTGAGATTGATTGGCAGCGGTTCGATTTTGAAGTCACCGAAGGGGAGCACCGAATGGAATGGCGTTACGCGAAGGATGCGAATAACAGCGTGGGAATGGATGCGGCATTTCTGGACAATTTCGATTTGCCGTTGCTCCCGCCCGTGGACGAAACCACCCCGGCACAACTGCGCGTGCTCAACGTGACTGGAACCTCGGTGGAAATCCGCGTTCAGGGACAAGCCAATCAGCGGTATGCTGTGGAAGTTTCCGCCGATTTGAAAGAGTGGTCGGTCGTTACGACTCAGGTTGCAGTCGGCGGCTCGTTCCAGTTCACAGATCAAGTGCCCAGGAACACCGCGGCCCGATTTTATCGCGCCGTGACTCAATAGAGTTTTTGGAAAAGCAAAAAAGGACAGGGGCAACCCTGTCCTTTTTCATGTACCTAATCTGTGCCGGCGAACGCACAGACCTGAGCCAGCAAACGCACAGTTCCAACGACAACTGTTTCATGGTGAGCTCTTAGGCAAACGCATGCGCGCGCTCCGGCGATTCCGGCAGCATTGCAACGAGTGAATTTGACGCAAAACGCGTGAAATTTTAACGCATGCTTCGGGGTGCAAGTTTCCTTCGACCGTTCTATCGCATGGCACCGGCACTGCTGATTGTGACGCGCAGCTTCGGGAGATTAATTCAACCCACTGCACACTTTACCCAGATGAACGAATTTGTGTTGTCGCGCTGTGCTGCCAAAGAACTCCCTGAACTCGCACGCTTTTTCCCAATAAGCTTTTGCCTGCATCGGCTGCAACGCATCAAACCAACAACGTTTGCCTCAGGTTGCGGTTGGCTGTCTCTAGTGATGCTGCTGATTTTCGGTAGTACTGGCACGCCCCTCTTGGCGCAATCGACCAACACTTTCGAATTCAGCATTCAGCCACCAGCAGGCACTCCGATCGTGGCCGGCACGACGATTCCGATTTTCGTTACGATCACTAACTTCACCATCTTCACCAACCTCACCGTGACCGGAACGTTTGCGTCATCGGTGAACGTGCCCTTTCAAGACGCGGGAACTCTGCCCGATTTGGCGCCCGCAGACGGCGTATTCAGCGGCAATCTGACTGTGCCATTGAATTTGAACGGTTCGCAACCGCTCGAGGTGGTGATTTCAGGTGAAGATATTTCCGACCCGACGACGAATTATCTCGTGGCGGTAACGAACGTGGTCGATTACCTGATCGTCACTCGCCCCGCAAACGATCAATTCACGAACGCCATCAAGCTTCCGCGCGTGGGGGGCACCTTTGATGCGACGAATTCATTTGCGACAATCGAACCAGCAGAACCTTTCCACGCGCTGGTGACGACGGTGGATGCTTCGATTTGGTGGACCTTCTCAAGTCCGGTGACCACGAATGTCCTGATCGACACAGCCGGGAGTTCTTTTGAACCAGTGATTGCGGTCTATCGAGGCAATGCGCTGTTTGAGCTCAGTCCAGTCGCCACTTCCACGAACGATCCGATCAATGGTTTGAAGGCGTACGTCAATTTCGATGCGATGGCCGGCTTGACATACCGGATTGCCGTTGCAGGATACGAGCCCAGCGGCACAGGCAATATCCACTTGCGGGTGATTCCCGGGGGCCAGCCAGATCTGCTTCCGCCGATCGTCGGCATTACAAACCCGATTTCGGGAACTCTTTTTTCGACGAATCAAATCATGGTGACGGGTTTTGCGCAGGATGATCGGCCGCACGACACAGGCGTCACTGAAGTTTGGATGCAAGTGAACGAGGATCTTCCGCAATTGATCGGCATCGGGACCAATTGGTTCAACAACGTGACGCTGTTGCCCGGAGAAAACCTGGTGCGCGTGGTGGCGTTTGATCTCGCAGGAAATGCCAGCTTCCCATTTGAAGTCCTGGTGCGATACATGAATCCCACCAACGATAATTTCACGAGCTCAATTCTTTTGCCCGGAACAAACGGAATTGTCACCGCCATTAACGGTCGCGCCACGGTCGAACCCGGCGAGCCTTTCCATGGCGGGAATGAAGGGGGACATTCGATCTGGTACTCTTGGCTGGCCCCGCGCAACGGGACCTTGAGATTGACAACCGCCGGGTCAAATTTCGATACGCTCCTCGGGCTTTATATCGGAGATCAGCTTACCAATTTGATCACGGTGGCTGGCAATGATGACTTCGCCGAAGGAATTTTCACCAGCGAACTGAACCAGGTGGTGGTTTCAAATCAGGTTTACCACATTGCCGTGGACGGGTTTGGCGGCGCTTCCGGAGACATTCTCCTGGAATACGATTTCACACGCGCTACCAATGACCAGTTTCTCACCTTCACAGCAAATGCTTCTCTCGGTGGGACCGTCACCCCTCCGTCAGGATTGTATCTGGCGGGATCTACATTGGTCGTCACAGCAGTGCCGTCGCGCGATTTCGAATTCGTCGGCTGGGAAGGAGACGTGATCTCTGTGGAAAATCCTTTGATCGTCACTCTCACGAGCAACGTTTTTTTGACCGCGCGGTTTGTGTTGAAGAATCTCACCGACACATTTGAGCTGGGGGATTTGAAATCGTTGCCTTGGGAAACCGCTGGTGCGGCCCCGTGGCAAGTGCAATCGCAGCGTGCGGCTGGTGGTCGTTATAGTGTGCGTTCGGGATCGATCGATAATGGACAATCCAGTTCATTGGTGCTGGTCGTGAACACGTTTGCGGGGACAGCCTCTTTCGAATTAAGTGTGAGTTCGGAAGCGAATTGGGATGCGCTCGAATTCTACTTGAATGGGGTGCGTTTGCAGGACTGGTCGGGTGAAGTGGATTGGCGACGGTTCATGTTCAAAATTCCGGCCGGCATCAACCACCTGGAGTGGCGCTACACGAAGGACGCAAACTTCAGTCAGGGCCTGGATGCGGCTTTTATTGACAACGTTTATGTGCCGATTGATTTGCCGCCACCGCCAACCCTTGCCGGATTCTTGCTCCCGGGCGGCGTTCCCGAGTTGGTGGTGAATGGACCGGTGAACAGCACCATATTTATTTTTGCCTCGCCGGATTTGAAGACTTGGGAACTGGTCTGGGATGAACAAGCTCCGACCGGAACCATTCGTTTCCGAGATGCTTCTGCTCGCGGGAAAAACCGGTTCTACCGCGCATTCGCCCGCTGAGCATTCCTCAAAAAGGATCGCTTATTTTCCTGCGATGGCGCAGTTTTCTCAGCCGATGATTGTATTGGGCTTAACGGGGGGTATTGGCATGGGCAAATCCGCTGCGGCAACAATGTTGGAAAAACGCGGCGTGCCGCTCGTCGATACAGATTTAATCGCTCGCCAGGTGGTGGCACCTGGCCAGCCTGCACTCACCGCTATTCGCGAGCGATTCGGACCTGAAATTCTGGACGAAGCAGGTCAGCTCCGGCGTGATGAACTGGCGCAGCGTGTTTTCAATGACCCCACAGCGCGACAAGCGCTCGAGGCCATCGTTCATCCGCGCATTCGCGAACAATGGTTGAGCCGCGTGGAAGGCTGGCGAAACGAAAGCCGTGCTCTGTGTGTGGTGGTCATCCCGCTCCTGTTCGAAACCGACGCCTCCCAATATTTCAAACACACAATTTGCGTGGCTTGTTCACCAGGCACTCAGTTCGAAAGATTACGCACACGACGCTGGACCGATGAAGAGATTCAATCCCGCATCGCTGCGCAATGGCCGATCGAAAAGAAAATGTCCGCGGTGGATTTCGTGGTCTGGACTGAAGGCAGCCTGGCCATCCACGACCAACAATGGACGAAGCTTTTATCGAAGCTTGGGTGGACCGCGGTCAAAGCGGTCAAAGAGAGTGCCGATTGAACGAGAACAGATTGGTGCCTCTCAAGACCGCGGCTCTTTGTGCGGCACTCCAAAGCTTGAGGTGCCCGGCATAAATGCGGCAGCGTTCTGAAAATTGCCAACTCAGATTTTCCACTTCACCGGGATCGGCTTTCAAATTGAACAGGTAAGATCGTGCGGATTCGATCTCATAAATAAACTTCCATTCTGCGTCGCGCAGCCCGAGCCAGCCGAGCGAGTAATCCGTGTAAAAAAGGGCCATTCGTGGCGAGGCCATGAGCAGTGATTCCCCCTGAAAGTGCTTCGGCCTCTCGATGCCCATCAAATCCAAAACCGTGGGCGCAACATCCACCAGGCTGGCTACACCTGAAACGCGCCGCGGTTCAGCCCAGACACCCGGCGCCGCAATAAACATCGGCACGCGGACATTCTCCTCGTAAATGAAAAGGGTATGGCCGTAATTGCCTTCGTGCTGGCCGAATGCCTCCCCGTGATCACCCACCATCACAAAGACGGTATTCTCGAAACGCCCGCGTTTTTTCAATCCTTCAATCAAAACCCCGAGCGCCTGGTCGCCATAATACAACGCATTGCGATAGCGACCGATGTCGTCTCTTTCCGGGAATGGACCCATTTCAGGACTCTGATAAGGATGATGCCCGGCAATCGGCAGGTAAGTGAGAAAGAAATGCTCGCGCGGATCGAGGCAATCGAGCCAATGCAAAATTGCCCCCACCGTTGCCGGCTCATCGACTCCGAAACTTGAATTGTGATTGCCTCCAATCTCCCCAGCATCGGCCAGTTTTTCATACCCGCGCGCGCGAATAATTTCTTCCATGCCCAAGTACATGAATCGACCGGAGTGGAACAGCGCTGTTCGATAGCCAAGGCTCCGATAAATTTCCGGCAGGGATGGATTGCCGATCCGCTCGTAAATTTCCGCGCGTGTATCGATTGCGGGATACTGGGAACAGAGCACGCTAAAAAGCCCTTTGATACTTTCCGGATAAACCGCGTAAGCGGAGTCAAAAATCAGTGCATGACGGGCCAAAGCAGTCAGGTTGGGCGTTGGATCGTTCTTTGCGCCGTACAACTTCAAATGATCGGCGCCCGTGGATTCAAGCATCACAAGAATGACGTTTCTTCCCGACAACGATCGTTGCAGCCACTGAAGATCGGCGCTGGGCTCTGTGCTCAATGGTGTGCGGCGCCAATCCTGTTCCGAATGGCTCGGAGCAACACGGGGCTGCCATCCCGTCATAAGCGTTACCACTGCATTGCGATGCAATCCGTTGGTTTCAACGAGCCGGGCAGCCCACGGTCCGATCGCTACGATCACAAGTAATGGCAAGGCCATCTGGCTCGAGGATACTCGCCGGTGCTGAAGCGCTTTGGGCACAAAAAAGCCCGCCGCTGCGATCGCGGCTATCAGCGTGAAATTCCACCAGGTGAAATAATGCGCAATCGAGTCCGCCAAAGTGCCGCGCGCCGCGCGCATCATCGTCCAGGTTAAAGGCGACGCAAGCAGCCTTTCCAAGGGAACATTCAATGCCGTGTAGAGCACGATCAGTCCGTAAATCAGCCACGAAATCCAAGCGCGCCGGGCTATCGCCTCAATGAAGGCAAAAATTAAAACGATCAAAAGATCCTGCCAAAGGAATGCCAGCGGTGACCAGACCGAGAGCGGAACATCTTTTCCCGCCAGAACCAATCCGCGCGCGATGAGCAAAACAATCAACAGACTGAGCGCTTTCATGGCTGGATCAGATTGAAGCGCTTTAATAACGGCCACGAAATCACCACACTCCTGCCGCGCCGGCGCCAAATCCAATCGTGCACGAGGACGTGGCGCGCATTGGACGTGCGATAAATTTCGCGCCGATCGCCGAGGAACGCGAGCGGGACAATCAACAAATCCGCATGAAACGTCTCAGACGCCGTTTCATAAAGTTGATGAACATAGCGGACGCCTTCTCCAATAAAGGCGCGCGCGGCCTCGATATTTTGGGGGCGCGCTTCAATGACGGTGATCTCGGCTTCGGGAAAAAGGCGTCGCGCAATGAGGGCGGAGCGCGGAAATAGACCGCCCCCGACGATCGTGATCTGTCGAACATTGGTCAGGTGCCCAAGCAATTTTTGGAAAGCCCGCTCGTGCCGTTCGAGCACAAATTTCTGGAGAAAGGCGAACCGCAGCACCAGTCGCTCAAGCGAATCTAAACTTACCGACCATATCGTAGGATGGAACACCGGTGGTTGTGCCGCATTGGGTTCGGGAACAGGCGCAAACGATGTTCTTTCATTTGATCTGATCTGCGAGTATTCGAGCCATCGCAAGACCGCTGGCCATCGGCTGGTGTTTTCACCTGATCGTTTCGTCCTGGGCAGTTCTCTCCAATGCAGCCAGGGGCAGGCGTGATGTTCGATGTGAAAGCCATCATTGAAAAAGAGAAGGTTGTAAAGCCGCCCATAATGGCTGGTCGTGCCATGAGCATGTTCGAAATAACCTTGCAGTTGGCACAAACCAAGACCAATCAAATAACCGGGCAAATACGTCTTCAGAAAAAACTGGGGCTCCCAGGCAATCATCAAAATCCATGCACTGGCAATGAGGACAGTTTCAAAAATCAACTGTGGAGACCAGGTCAAGCGCCAGTTCGCTTCTGCGTGGTGAGCCAGATGACGGTCGCGCCAGAGCCGTTGCGGAATGCCAATCACTAGACTCAAGTAAGCCGAAAAAAATACATTCCATTGTTTGCTTCTAAAGAAGGGCAAATGAATGAAATTGTGCGCGACCGTATTCGAGCTCCACCATAATCCCAGTGCGATCAACGGAATAGAAGGCGTCCAAAGCACCAACCCGCCATGCACCAGCGCCAGCAGGATGAACAGCGTGTCCCACAACGAGTGACGGAGCCACACTCTTTTTTTGGCAGCTGTGACCGGGAAAAATAACTCCCGATGCTCAAATGTTCGTGAGTGGGCGGGCATGGCGGATTGCATTCAGGGATCCTCGAAGCGAGTTATTGTTTCTTTTCGACTTTCTTACCACCCTTGGTTTCGATGCAGGCCAACAAATCGCGAACCGGGGGATAGGAATGGTCGCGCTTCGTCATACGAGTCAAACCCCAGCCCAACGGGTACTCTTCAGGATCTTTGAGTTTTTCCGTTTCGCTTCGCAATTTGCCTTTGTCCTGGTACCGCGAAGCAAAACCGACGACTTCAATTTTGCCGGCGAGGGATTTGAGATCCGACCATTCCTTGCGCGCAACGTCCGGTTTATCCTTCGGCAACTTGTAATACAGCACGCCTGATTTGGGGGAGGCATAGCTGGCGCCGCGTTTCCCCTCGGCAAAGGCAAAGGTTCCCCAAAGCTGAACCCGTTCCGGCGCGCTTTCGCTCGGTTCAAGCACGACTTTATCGATGAGCGCGTAAATGCCGACCGGATCGCTTGCCCGCGCAGGCTGCATCAGGAAGGCCACCGCGCAGCAGGCAAGAACCAGCCAGAGTGATGTTTGTACCATCCGGCGCGATTGCGACGGACCGATTCCAAGCCGCGATGACATCGCGGTGGCGGAGTGGCGTGAATGAGGCGCAAATGTATTTGCATTCATACACGCAAAATTACTCAGGACTTTTCCCTCAGTTGTCAGACAAATGTAAAAGCGTTGTAAATAGATTCAGTGCTGGATTCACAGGATTCGAACGAAAAGCTCGCGAAGGATTTCGCATGTGCTCGATGGAAAAAGCACTCTGGACTTCAGCGTTTGTGATCAATCGAGTTGGTCACAAAAGTCACTTTCAATTCCGACCGCGGTATGGCCACGTAATGAAAAGGAGCGGTCAGACTCTGGATGGTCATTGCCCCCTTTGGTGGAGATTTCCTTTCGACCGTAATTTGGAGGTTTTTCTCCTTGATCTCCGCGCGCTTGATTTCGATTGAGTAACCGCCGGTACGTTGTTGTCCTTGAGTGACGGCTATGACCATTTCCTTCGAGAAATCAACTGCCGGGGCTGGCTCTGCCGGAGTGATTTTGCTGGTGTGCTGGTTCCAAAACTTTTTCCAGGATGTGTCATCGCGGAAAATGGCATTCGTCATGGACAGATGTGCGCTAAAAGCTCCTTTGGCCAGGGTGCGGATTGGAACCGCAGAGTCCGTTAAACCAGGTTCGGCTGCGACACAGCTGACGCAGGCTGTCATGATGAGTACCAACGCAGCAATCGCGTTCATGACAGGAGTTTCGATGGAGCGCGGCGGTTTTGCAATGGAACCTTTGTGGGATGGACAGCCATTTGCGAGACATATCACTGGTGCGAAGTCGCAAGCAGATGAAGCGGCATCTGATTTTTCTCCGCATCACGCGCGTCATGAACTCGGCTTGCGCTCTTCGAGTGTTTCCGGATACTTCGGATGAACTGAACTGCCCATGAATTGCGACGACTCGAGATTGCTGCTGCTGGTCGAAGATTTTCTGCAATATCTCCGCAACGAACGGGGCCAATCTGAACACACGCAGAAGACTTACGCCGGCTTATTGGGGAAGTTCGTGGCCTGGGCCGAAAAACGGCAGATTACCGACTGGCGAAATGTCACCCTGAATCACCTCACCGATTTCTTGCTGCAGGAGCAACAACGACCCGTCGAAAATGCACCGGAAGGCACCGCCCGCAAACTGAGCACGAACAGCGTGTACCTTGAGATTGCCGCCCTGCGCGCTTTTTACCGGTTCTGTGAAACCGAACAACTCTTGCCGGCCAACGTTGCCGAACATTTGTCCTTGCCGCGCCGTTGGCAGCGTTTGCCAAAGTCGCTGAGCGAGGCCGAAATCAAACGGTTGCTCGAACCGCTTCCACAGGAAACCGCAAGTGATCTTTGCGATCAGGCCGTGATTGAACTGGCTTACGCTTCGGGCTTGCGGCTCTCGGAACTCCGGAATCTGCGTCTCGAACAATTGCATCTTGAAGCCGGATTCATTTCCGTAATTGGCAAAGGCAACAAGGAACGAGTGGTGCCGGTCGGCCGTACCGCGGTCGCGGCGTTGCATCGGTATCTCGAAGCGGGACGCCCCAAACTGGTGCGGCCTCGTTCGCCTGGAACCGTTTTTCTTTCGCAACGCGGCACGGCCTTCTCCGGGTTTGGTCTTTGGACTCGAATCAAAAAGCGCGTCCGCAAAGCTGGCATCGAACGCAATGTAACACCACACATGCTCCGTCATAGCTTCGCAACGCATCTGCTCGAAAACGGAGCCGATTTGCGTGTCATTCAGGAAATGCTTGGCCATGCCACGATCAGCACGACGGAAATCTACACGCACGTGGCCGGCTCCCGTTTGCGTGAGGTCCATCGGAAGTTTCATCCGCGGGCTTAAGTTCCGGGTGCGTTTCATTAGAGGGAGGCGGACTGGATTCGTCATGGAAGCGGCAAGCCAGCGCCCCATTTTGTCCCTTGCGCGGCGCCGCAGCCTTTGCGACTTTGCGGGCGCAAATGACGGAAATCTTTTCGGAAAGACTGCGGGCGACGCAGAGCATTGGCCATGAGTGAAAATCCAAGCCCCAATAATGTGCCATGGTTCGTGGCGCATACGCGTCCGCGTTGCGAAAAAAAGCTGGCGGATTATTGCGAACGCGAAGGCATTTCAGTGACACTGCCGTTGTATCGCAGTGTGAAGAAGTACCGGGGAAAAACCGTTACCTTTCACAAGCCACTTTTCCCAGGTTATCTTTTCCTGCGGATTGAACCGGAGGCGACGAAGAAGGTTTACCAAAGCGATTATGTGGCCAACCTGCTTTCGGTTGTGGATCAGGCCACGTTTGAAAAGCAGCTCGGGGATATTTTGCTCGCGCTGGAGACGGATTTGGAGATTTTCCTGGCTCCGAACATCACCGCCGGCGCGCGTGTGCGCATCAAATCCGGACCTTTACGCGGCCTCGAAGGGTTGGTCGAGCAGCGCTCGGGTGTAACGATGGTCCTTCTCCGCCTCGATTTTATTTCGCAGGCTGCGGCAGTTAAAATTGAAGCGACCGAACTCGATCGGATCG
>JBFMDG010000028.1:0-21924 GCA_040754135.1 Verrucomicrobiota bacterium | reverse complement strand
TGTTGTCGCGGACCGTGGCGCCGGGAGCGGTTTCACGGAGCAGCTCGATGGCGCCGAAATGGGTTGTGGCGGTGAGTCCATTCAGCAGGCCGGCCTTTCCTAAAATGAGGGCGCCGGTGCAAACCGATAGAACGATTTCCGCATCACGCGCCGACTGCTGCAGCCACTCGAGTATGACTGAATTGTTCATTTCGCGCCGCGTGCCGAAACCGCCAGGAATGACGAGAATATCCGCGCGCGGAGCGGTCGCCAGCGTGTAACGCGGATTGACGCTCAGTTGATTGCGGGCAAAAACCGGCCCCGCTTTTTCGGCGCAGGTGAACACATGGAAAGGTTCCTGGCCGGCTCGGCGTCCCGTGACGCTGAACACTTCATAAGGCCCGCAGAAATCGAGCACTTCGACGTCGTCAAAAATGAAAATCGCCACGTTGCGTGTTGCGCTCATAAAGCGGAAATGGATTCGGTCAAATTGAGTTCCATGTCGATCGGATCGTCCGGCCCAGTCCCGCCGCCAATGGGTTGAAAACCGAGCGAGCGATAAAGGCTTTGCGCTTCGTTCATGACCGGCAACGTATCCAGCCGAACCTTGCGATAACCCAGCAGGCGGCATTTTTCAATGGCGGCTTGTGCGAGCTTACGTCCGAGCTTCATCCCGCGAAAGTTCGGACGCACATAAAGCCGCTTGATCTCCGCCACACCCGGCTCGATCGCTTTGAGGCCCACACATCCCGCGGAGGTGTGCCCCACGATGGCCAGCCAAAGTTCTCCATCCGGCGGGGCATAAGGTCCGGGCAACTCCGCCAGCTCCCGTTCAAAACTTTCGAAGCAAATGTGGAATCGGAGCGATTCGCCATACTCCCAGAACAGTTCGCGAATACGCGCGAGTTCTTCCCCGGTGCGCACCGGAACGACGACAGGTTCATTCATACGAGTTCTCCTCGAAGCACAGTCACCGCCTCTCCGCCCAGCAGCACACGGTCGCCTCGGACTTTCACCTGCACCACACCTCCGCGCGCGGAAGCTTGCCACGCCACAAAATCCGATTGGCCCAGGCGCGACTGCCAATAGGGACCCAGTGAACAATGCGCTGATCCGGTGACTGGATCTTCGTTCACACCGGAGGCCGGGGCAAAAAATCGCGACATGAAATCGAACCCCGCCCGATTGCTGCGGCTGGTCACGATCACTCCGCGCACTGGCAGTTGCGTCAACTGCACGAAATCGGGTTGCAGATGGCAGAGCGTTTCCGGGGATTCCACCTCCACCAGGTAATCAAACTGACTTCGGCCTGTGAAAACGGGAGTGGTCTTCAATGCTTCGGCCAAACCGGGAGGGGCCTCGGCCGGTACCACCGGTTTCGCTGGAAAATTCAATTCGATTTTGCCCGCTTTCCGTTCGGCACAAAGCCAGCCGCTGAGCGTTTGAAAATGTGCCGCTGCGTCTTGAGCAATTTGCCCGGTCTCCCAAAGCACATGCGCGCTGGCCAAAGTCGCGTGCCCGCACAAAGCCACCTCCACCTTCGGTGTAAACCATCGCAAGCGAAAGCAATCGCCTTCGCGGTGCAAGAACGCGGTTTCGGACAAATTCATTTCGCGCGCGACGTTTTGCATCCAGCTCTCCTCCCGCGGTTCAGGCAAAAGACAAACCGCCGCCGGGTTTCCGCCAAACGGACGGTTCGTGAACGCGTCCACCTGATAAATGGGGATTGGCATGTCAAACCTGGATCTGCTTCATTGTGGCGTTGTTTTCCACCGGTCTATTGCATCAAACCAATCCCGGCGCAGCCCCAATATTAAATGCCTGCCATTTTTCAAGGGGCAGCGAGCGCTTCAGGTAATCATTATCCGGCGTGCCAAATCCAAACCGCTGATACAAACCGTGCGCATCGCGTGTGGCCAAAAGCTGGGTCCTCGTCTGGATCCGCGGATGATTGATCAGACATTGCACCATCCATTTGCCAAGGCCGCGCCCGCGGTGTTCCGGATGCACGATCACATCGCAGATCCAGGTGAACGTGGCGTGATCCGTGACGGCGCGGCAGAAGCCGATCTGCTTTCCGCCATGAAAAAGCCCGCAACAGATCGAATGATTCACCGCGGTTTCGAAGACCTCTCGCGGACGATCCACAGCCCAGTAGGTCGTGGCCAGGAGTTGAAACGCCGCCTCAATATCGAGACGCTCGCGCTCGTCGGTCAGGACGTATTCGTCAAAGATCCAATCCATTCGGTCAGGCGGTCAGAGGTTCAGTGGCCATCGCCGGCGCTGCGCGCTTTCGTTAAAACAATCGTAAACAATGACCCAGGGCCAACAGATAGCCCAGGATGAGTGAGAGATAAAGTCCCTTCTCGATCCAGGCGCCCCTGAGTCGCTCCGCGTGATACTGGCGAAAGAGCGCGCTCACCGCGGGCGCATCGGCCCTATGGCTTGATTGCCTGCGGTCGAGCGCCGAGTTTTTCACCCGCTTCGCGCTGGCGATCACTTGCGCGCGCAGGAGGGCGCCAGCTTCCGCGCCACAGGCACATGAGGCATAGGGAGAGGGCCCGGCCGGTTCGAACGGACGTTGCAGCGCTTTCACCGCTCCTGAAAAAATCGAAACAATCTTCATGCGCAGCAGCATAAAGCCCCCGCTGAATCGGAACAGATGCAGTGCTGGAAATATTCAACCGGAACAGTTTTGCGGATCGAAAAACTGTACTGGTCGTCTTTTTTGTGAAGTGTCACTATCGGCAAAATCTTTTGCGTCTCATCATCGCCGCATGTTGTTGCAAACGTTGACCAGTACGAGCGCGCCGGACGGAACTCTCTACCGGCGGATTGCCGAAAGAATTTGCCAGCTCATTGATCAGGGCACGTTGCGTCCGGGCGAACGGGTTCCTTCCGTGCGCAAATTGAGCGAGCAACAATCGGTCAGCATCGCCACCGTGTTGCAGGCGTATCGTTTTCTCGAGAATCAGGGCCGCATCGAAGCGCGCCCGCAGTCCGGCTACTACGTGCGCGCGCGGCTTTGGTCTCCACCGGCCGAACCGGAGCTTTACCGCACTGCTCCCGGCTCGACAAAAGTAGAGGTCGCCGAACTGGTCATGGAGGTGATCAAAGGCACCCGGGATCCGAGCCTGGTGCGCCTGGGCGCCTCCCTTGCTGCCGCCGAGCTTTTTCCCAACGTGCAGCTGCATCGCACCGCCGCGTCGGTGGCGCGGCGCCATCCGGTGGCCAGCAACAGTTACGATCCGCCTCCAGGCAATCTGTCGTTGCGCACGCAAATTGCCCGGCGCGCGCTGGAAAGCGGTTGCGCTCTTTCGCCCGAGGACATCGTCATCACCTGCGGTGCGACGGAAGCTTTGCATCTTTGTTTGCGCGCTGTGGCCCGCCCGGGCGACACCATCGCTATCGAGTCGCCGACCTTTTTCGGCATTTTGCAGATGATCGAATCGCTCGGGATGCGCGCCTGCGAAATTCCGACTTATCCGCGCGAAGGCATTTGCCTGGAGGAACTGGCCTTGCGGCTCAAGTGTTGCCGAATCAAAGCCTGCGTGTTCTCGACAAATTTCAGCAACCCGCTCGGCAGTTGCATGCCCGATGAAAAGAAGAAAAAACTCGTCGAAATGCTCGCCGAACGGGATATCCCGCTGATCGAGGATGACATTTACGGGAATCTTTGCTTCAGCCCAAATCGGCCGAAGGTGGCCAAAGCATTTGACACGAAGGGGCTGGTGCTGCTTTGCGATTCGTTCACGAAAACACTCGCCCCGGGTTACCGCATCGGTTGGGTCGCGCCCGGACGGTTCAAGAGCCAGGTGGAACTGTTAAAATTTGTCAGCACCAGCGCGACCGCCGCGTTGCCGCAAATGGCCATTGCTGATTTTCTGGCCAACGGCTCGTTTGATCATCATTTGCGCAAGATCAGGCGATTTTACGGCGCGCAAGTGGAACACATGACGGCCGCGATCAGCCGGTACTTTCCGGAAGGCACGCGGGTGACGCGCCCGCGCGGAGGCCAGGTGCTCTGGGTGGAATTGCCGGGCGATTTGGATTCACTGGAACTCTATCGTCGCGCTTTGGCGCATCACATCAGCATCGCTCCCGGTCCGATTTTTTCAGCCAAAAGAAAATTTCGGAATTGCCTACGCCTGAGCTGCGGCATCCCCTGGTCCGAAAAGATCGAAACCGCCCTTCAACGCCTCGGTACTCTCATGGAAGGCATGCGGTAAACGCTCCCTCCCGTTCAGGAGCGCGGCTTTGTAAGCCGCTGCAAAGTGGCGATGTCGAGAAGTCGCGGACCGATTCTGGCGCAATGTTACAGACTCGCGCCCCGGAGCGCGGCTCTTTGAGCCGCAGCAACGTGCGCGAAGTTGAGACGTTGCGGAATGGCTATGGCGCACGGGGAACGGGCAGCCGCCCAACGTCCCAACCACCGAGGGTTGTCACGGTTCACCGGCGGTCTCCTCATCCGATGTTCCAACTGGCCAGGTATGAAAAACAAAAACCTGACGATCTATTTCCGCTTGCTCGTAGTACTGCATTCCCTGCGGATGCTCCGCCTGCTCTTCTCTGGTTATCGGCCTCGCGACTTCAACGCGAATGATGCGCCAATCCTCGTCACCGATCCAGCCGCGTGCGACCGCCTCGGCCTGGCTTTGCGTGTCACGCAGAACCCAGCCATTGACGATCGCTCCGGCATATTGTTCGCGCTCCGGATTTGTCTTTTTCGGACGAACTTCAAACTGGAAAAAGAACATGGGCATTTCAAAAGGCTTGAAATCGGTTAATCAATGCTCAGCGGCTTCCCCGAGCTCTCCTTCACCGCGTGGGCGAAAAATAAAAAGCCGCCGGTCATCGGCGCTTCGTGAGTTTGTTTTATTTTTTTCAGTCATACGGTTTTGGCACCTTTCGCTTGAAGGTGCTTCAGCAATGCAGCTTCTTTTATCGCAAACGCAAATCTCACCGGCAGCACGGAAGTCAGTGCGATTTGCTCGAGGACGATTCCGGTTCCGTGGCCGCGGACATTCCGGTTTGTGATAAAAAGCGCTGGTAAATTACCGACGCCAAAATCAATACGACGGCCACACCGAGAAAGGCGCCGATACGGTAGAGCGCCTCGAGTTGACGCAGGTCGTGCGCGAGCAGTTTGATCAAGGTGGCTCCGAGCAAAGCGAGCCCGGCATAGCGCGCCGGAGCGACGCGATTCCAAATCCCGAGCATCACCAGCACCAAAGCGAACAGAGCCCACGCAATCGAATAAGTCATGTCCTGCCCCAAGCCCGCCGAAAAATGAAAGGTCAACCGCGGGCCAGTCGCGAAGTAATCGGCGATTTCAATGTTCAAAAGAAGGAACGCAAGCACAGTGGCAAGCGTGTACAAAAGTGGCCGGACATGGGTTGCCTGAATCAAATGTCGTGGAGGCGCCAATAACTGGGCCGCAGCGATGAGGCAGGCGGTCACTATTCCGTAAGTGTAGAGATACCAGTTCACGATGCGCGTCGCGCTGCGCGGATAATCGGTCAACACGGCTGGATTCAATGCCAGCCGGACAAATGCGATCATCAGCAAGACCACACCGACAGCGCGCAAACCGGGATGCGGAACGCGACGAAACAGCCAAATCAAAGCCGCTCCTTCCAGCGCCCATCCGATCGTGATCCATTGCCGGTCGAATTGAACGGGAAAAATCAGCGTGATGAAAAACAGCGCGCTGCCGCCAAACCACGCCAGCAGATTCAACCGTGCCGGACATTCCACGGCCACTCGCCGCACCACATACAACAGCGCAAGGAGCATCGGCACTGCAAACATGGCCGGCAGCAATCCCATGGCGGAAGGCGCATAACCGAGCTTCACCGCTCGATGGGCGAGGTAATAGTGCAGCGGGCCGGACAACGCCGCCGCAATCCAAGGCAGCAATTGCTCCTTTTTGCGGAACAAAAATGGGAAGACGATGAACACGGCGGAAAAGAGAAGAGTCCAGGCGAGGGGAATTCCGGGCTGCGCCGGGTTGAAATGTTGCGCATGCCAAACAAACTCGAGTCCCACAACAGAACCGAGCGCGAGCAAAGCCAAAGCATCCAGCCCAGTCATCCACACCATTCCGAGCTGCATGAGGACCAGCAATAAGGCGAGACCGAAAATCGCCGACGGATTTTCCAGCGGCAATCGCCCTGACGCCAGCATCAACAAAACAAAAGGCAACGCGGCTGCCATGGACGGCAACTGGCGCGCCGCCTCGTCTGAAAAGGGAGCGGGGGTTCCCAAAGGCCAACGAGACCTTTCGCCATCGCTTCTTTCCTGCCGGCGCGCCAAAAAAATGGCCGAGATGAAAAAGAAAAAAGCAAACCCGCCAATCACCGCGATCAATTGCGGGACTTGCATCACATCAGCAGGCGTCTGCAAGACCCAGACTGCCACCAGCAAGATGGTGAGGACCAGCGCCACGCCCATGGCCAAAAAGGAAAAGGTCACCACCGCCAGTCCCACCGCGAGCAGGTCAATCAGCAGGACGACCGGCCACAGGCCAAACGGCACTTCGGAAAGTTTTACAAGCGGCAGGACGGTGAGGATTAATGCCAGCGGCGCAAACGCGTGACTCCACCAACTCGTCAGGACTTCAGGACGAAAGCGTTGCAAGACCAGCGGAAAAACTGTGTGCAACAGCGCGAACCCGAAATAGCCTCCCAACGCCCAGGACAATAAATCGGAGGTCAAATAGCGAATCGTCCACAAACTCAAAGCCAGAAAAACCCCGCCACCGGCGAAAACCTGCGCGAGGTTGAGCTGCGGTCTGAGGATCACCGTCGCCAGAATGCAAAGATCGGCGGCGGCCAAAAAGCAAAAGAAAACGCCCGGTTGCGATCCCAGTTCCGGATGCCACAGCAAGTACAAGCTGAACGTCAGGCTGAAGAACGGGACGGCCAGCGAAGCGCCATCGAGCCAGGCATTGGCTTGTTTCAATCTCTCGGCGGCCAAATCAGCCATGAGAAAAAGAAGTTTGAAAGTGAGGAAAATCGCGAACGCGATCCACACTTTTTCCGGCTCAAAAAACCGGCTCACCCATGCCATTTCCATCAGCACTGTGCCGATGGCTCCAAGCAGGATCAAATAGTGCCACCGACGATGAAATGCCACGGCGAGCAGTCCAACGTCCAATAGGCCAATGTAGGTAAACAGAGCCAGCGGTCGATCGACGCCGGTCGAAATCAGCACCGGAGTCAAAAAGCCTCCAACCAATCCAAGCACGCCCACCACTTGCGCTTCGAGCCGCACCGCCACGAAAAAAGCGGCCACGGTTATGGCGGCCATGAGGGCAAAGGAAGTGGCCGGTCCGGTGAAGTGATAGTACCCATGGCAGGCGTAAGTCACGGCGTAGAGAATTAAAATCCCGGTGGCGCAAAAGGTCTGCGATGTCACCACATAAGCTTTGCGTCGCAGGACAATCCCGCCCATCAACAGACTGAAGCCAGTGATGAAGCCTGTGGCCACACGCAATTCGGGCGAGATCCAGTTGCGATCGATCGAGAGCTTGATCAAAAACGCCACTGCCAGAAAAAGCAGAAAGCCTCCAATCCAGGCGAAAAGTTTTACTCCCATGAACTGTTCCCAATCGACCGCGAGCGTTTTGCTTTTCTCCGACAAAGGTTCACCCCGCGGAGCCGCTGGCGAAGCTGCCAACTGCGGTGGCATGGCGTGCGTTGGTTCAGTTCGAGCGTGCACAGGCTCGAAAGCAGAAGGCCGTTTTTGCGGAGTTACCGTCGGAAGCACGGGAGGAACAGGCGCGGCTGCCGCCGCAATCGGCACTGGCACCCGCTGGCGCGCGGACGAGGGCTGTGATAATCGAGCCGAAGTGGCTTCGGCCTGTGGTGCTGGCGCCGGGAGTTCTGGCGCAACCGCACTGGATTGCTTCAGTTTATGCAGATCAATTTCCAGTCGGGCGAGCAGCCTGCGAAGGGAATCGAGTTCCTGGCCGAGGGTTCTGACCCGAATCGAGAGCCAGACACACGCGCCAACGAGCAAGACCAAAAGCAGGGGGATCATAGAAAAAGGCGGATGGGCTGGGGTGATCGGAAGTTGAGGTTGAGTTGAGAGAATTGCGTGATAATTCAAGACACGCCTGCAACCGCAACACTTCAAAGCAGACGTGTTCAGTTTCGGCATTCATGGCGCAGAACCTACCGGTCGCGCACCGGCCGCAGGTAATCGAAAAATTTACTCCGCCTATCAACTCGACTCCGGCCCCAACAATCGGCGGCGGCTGACGAGGATCACCAAAAGTTCGGGCCCATCGGAGCGGTTACACTTTCCAGGGGGCGCGTTTCGGCGGATTCAACCATTGATTCGCTTGAGCATCGCCGATGAATTTTTCTTTCTTCGGATCCCATTTCAGAGGCCGGCGATTCCAATAGGCGAGATTGCCCAGATGACAAACCGTCACGGAACGCGCGCCGACTTCGACGTCGCAAATGGGGAGCTGGCGGGAGCGGATGCAATCGATCCAATTGCCGAGATGATTGTCACTTTTGTAGAGATGAATTTCTTTTTCGCCGATCGGTTCCTTGGCCAGATCTGCCGGGGTGGCTTCGAATTTGCCGCGGTTGACGTAGATTTTTCCGTTTGAACCGTGGAAGGTCACGCCGTTGCCATTGGTGTGTTCCATGACGATACCGTTGCCATAAATGAATTTCGCGCCGAACGAGGCGTGCGGATCTGCGGGCGGGATGATTTCGACCGGCCCGCTCTCATCCATACCGAGCGCCCATTGCGCGATGTCAAAGTGGTGCGCGCCCCAATCGGTCATGGCGCCGCCGGAGTACTCGCGGTAACCGCGCCAGTTGGGAAAATGCGTGTGCACGCCGCGCGGGCTGAGAACCGAATTGTAAACCCGCATCGGCGCCGGCCCGAGCCAGAAATTCCAATCGAGGCCCGGCTCGGCTGGTTCTTCAGGCAGATCACACCATTTGGACGGGCCGCCGACGGCTACTTCGATGCGTTCGAGTTTCCCGAGGCGGCCGTTGCGAACGAGTTCGCAAGCCTGGCGGAATTCTTTCGAGGAACGTTGCTGGCTGCCGGTTTGGAAAATGACTTTGTTCTTGCGCACGGCTTTGGCCATGGCGCGCGCTTCGTGGATCGAGTAGGAGAGCGGCTTCTCGCAATAGATATCGAGCCGCTTGTTGGCGGCGGCAATCACGGGAATCGCATGCCAATGATCCGGCGTGGCGATGACCACCGCGTCGAGATCTTTTCGCTCGAGCAATTCGCGAAAATCGTTGTACGCACTGCACCCTTTGAACGTCGGTCGGTCGGTGGCTTTCGCATAAAAATCCTCCACGGTTTTCTTCGCGTGCTCGCGCCGCGTGGAATCGACGTCGCAGACGGCCACCACTTGCGTGTCGTTGCGGCGGATGAAGCCATTCATCAGTCCACGCGCCTGAGTCCCCATGCCGATAAATCCAAGCACGATGCGGTCGCTGGGAAGCTTGCGTTTTTCGGCAGACCAAACCGAACTCGAGAGAATCGTTGGAGCGGCGAGAGACAATGCGGTGGTTTGAAGAAAGTGCCGGCGAGAGAGGAGAGGTCGTTTCATAATCGAATTGAATGGATGCGTCAGTGCCATTGGAACGGCGAACTATGCCAAGGCCATTGATCCCGATCAATGGTATCCTCAGTTTGCCATCCAGAAAATGCGTGACTTCTCGCTCATGCCGGAACTCCGCAAAGCCTGCCTGCAACCCATTTGGCAAAAGCATGCGGACCAAAATTCCCCCGGAAGCCAACGCTTTTGGCCATCGCGCCGGCACAAAATGACATGGACTCCGCACCGCGCGGTTGTTAAGTAGAGCGAAACTTTTTCCCAAACCAACCATGTCAACATTCACGGCAGAACTCATCGGCACCATGATCCTCGTGCTTCTCGGCGACGGCGTGGTGGCCAACGTCCTCTTGAATCGCTCGAAAGGCCAGAACGGCGGCTGGATCGTCATCACCACCGGCTGGGGTTTGGCGGTGGCCGTGGCCGTTTATGCGGTCGGCTGGATCAGCACCGCGCATCTCAACCCCGCCGTCACGCTCGGCATGGCGTCCGTAGGAAAATTCCCTTGGAGCCAGGTGCCGGTTTACATCAGCGCGCAACTGATCGGGGCCTTCATCGGCGCCACGCTCGTCTGGCTCGCCTACTTGCCGCATTGGGAAATGACGTCGGACACCAGCGCCAAGCTCGGCGTGTTCTGCACGGCGCCGGCCATTCGTTCGCCCGGGAAAAATCTTCTCACGGAAATCATCGGCACATTCTTACTTGTGGCCGGAGTCATGGCCATTCTCTCTCCAAAGAATTTGAATCCAAACACCGGTTTTCCCGAAGGATTGGGACCGCTCCTGGTGGGGATTCTCGTCTGGTCGATCGGCTTGTCGCTCGGCGGGCCCACGGGATACGCCATCAATCCCGCGCGCGATTTCGGGCCGCGCCTGGCTCATTTCATTTTGCCGATTGCCGGCAAAGGCCATTCGGATTGGAGCTATGCCTGGGTTCCGATTTTAGGGCCGATCATCGGCGGCATACTGGGAGCACTCTTTTATCAGACCATGTGGAAGGCATAGATTCGCGGTCGCTTCCAATTCGCACATGAACCGCACGCTCAAAATCATTCTGGGTTTCTTCGTCCTCGTATGCTCTGCCCGAGCCGAAAACTGGCCCGGCTGGCGCGGCCCGCGCGGAGATGGGTCGAGCTTGGAAACGCACGTTCCCATTGCCTGGTCGGCGCAAAGCAACCTGGTCTGGAAAACGCGCCTTCCTGGAGTCGGGCACGCCTCACCGATTGTTTGGCAGGACAAATTGTTCACCGTCTCATGCGTGCCGGAAAGCCAGGAGCGCGTCCTGATTTGTGTCGAACGCGATTCCGGAAAAGTGCTTTGGCAAAAGCCCGTTTTGAAATCGCCGCTCGAACGTAAGCATTCGCTCAACAGCCACGCCTCGAGCACGCCCGCTACCGATGGCGAACTGGTTTATGTCGCCTTCCTCGATCTCGTCGAAATGGTGGTAGCCGCTTACGATTTTCAAGGCAACCAGCGCTGGCTCGTGCGTCCAGGGCAATTCCGCAGCATGCATGGGTTTTGCAGTTCGCCCGTGCTCTACAAAGACAAAGTCATCGTCAATGGAGATCATGACGGCGATTCCTATATCGTGGCCTTGAGCCGGCGCGACGGGAAAACGCTCTGGAAAATTCCGCGGGAAAATCGCACACGCAGTTATTGTGTGCCGACCATTTTCGAAGCGGGCGGACGAACGCAGATGGTTTTGTCGGGTGACAAATCGGTGGCGAGTTACAACCCTGAAGATGGTTCACGCCATTGGATCATCGATGGCCCGACTGAACAATTCGTGGCCTCGGTTGTTTTCAACCTGCGCGCCAATCTCTTCTTCGTGACGGGCGGATATCCCGATCACCATATCATCACGATCCGTCCCGAAGGCCGCGGCAACATCACCGACACGCACATCGCCTGGCGAACCACACGCGGTGTTTCCTATGTGCCCTCGCCCATTTCAATCGGCGATTATTTCCTCATCGTGTCGGACCAGGGATTTGCCCATTGCTTCGAAGCGGCGACCGGGAAATTGTTTTGGCAGGAACGCATGGGTGAACATCACGCGTCGTTGGTCTCTGCCAATGGCTTGGTCTATTTTCTGAACGACGACGGAATCACGCACGTGGTGCGGCCTGGTCCTGAATATCAACTGGTAGCGCGCAATGAGCTCGGCGAATCCTGTTTCGCCTCGCCAGCCATCAGCCAGGGGCGGATTTTCGTGCGAGGTGACGCACATCTTTTTTGCATCGGCTCGGGAATCGGGAGTGCGAATTGAGCCGGGCGGCTCGAGCCAAGGAATCGCGGCCCGCTCAACAAAGCGTCACTGCGGGTTATTTCATTTTACGTAAACGAACTCGGACGCGTTTAAGAGGACCCAGCAGAGTTCGTTCAACCCGTGCGCCGCAGCCAATGCCCGCGCCTCTTTCAACTCGGAAGCGTTGGCCTCCCGCCCGAAAACCAGCTCGAACGCGAGCGCAGCCTGACGGTTCAAGGCCGATGCCGCTTCGCGTTCCAACCGCGCCGCGAGGTGTTTCGCCTGCCGTTGCACAAACGAATTGTTCATCAAACCGAGCGCTTGCAATGGAGTCGTCGTCACCCGTCGCAACGGCGTCTTCACCGACGGATCCGGGCAATCGAGCGATTCGAGGAGCGGATCGCGGCCGGAATTGATGTTCATTCGGTAAATCGTGCGGCGGTTGAAGGGCGGTTCGTCCGCATCGAAGAGTGTGTAAAACATCGATCCTCCAAACGTCGAGGTTTTGAACGGACGAAAGCTTGCCCCGCCGATTTCGAGATTCAATTGTCCGCTTACCGCCAGCATCGCGTCGCGCACGACTTCGCCTTCGAGACGGCGCGGGGCAAAATGCCAGAGCCAGCGGTTATCCGCATCGAGGGCTGCGGCCTCGGCATTGAATTGTCCCGATTGCCGGTAAGTGGCGGAGGACAGGATGAGGCGATGGAGTTGTTTGATGCTCCAGCCTTGCTCGACAAATTTCAACGCGAGCCAATCGAGCAATTCCGGATGGCTCGGCTTTTCTCCGCTGACGCCGAAATCGCTCGGCGTCGCCACCAGTCCGATGCCGAAATGCTGTTGCCAGACGCGATTGACCAGCACGCGCGCGGTCAGTGGGTTTTGCGCGCTCGCCACCCAACGGGCAAAAGCGCGGCGCCGCTCCGCTTCCGGCGCATCGGGCGGCAATTGGAATTCGGGGGAGGGCTGTTGCACAATTGAAAGCGCGCCCGGCGTGACGAGTTCGGCCTTGCGCTCGACATCCCCGCGCAAGAGCCGATGCGTCGGACCGGGTTGTTGCCGCACGCCGGCATAAGCGAGCGGCATCGGTTCGGCGCGGGCGAGGGCCTGCCGCTCCGCTTCGAGGGCGTGGACCAGATCGCGATGTTCTTGCCGTTCAGGATCAGTCATCGCCGCAAGCATCTCCTCTTTCGAGATCATCGGAATCCCCGTTTGAAACGAACGTTGAATTTCATCTTCGGTCAGGGCTCGATCGTAGAGGCGCGCTTCCTCGATCTCCCCGCGCAAGAAACCGTTGCCCGCTCCTTTGTGACGCAGGCCGATGAGAATTTCGCTTTCGCCCGCACGGAATTCGCGGAGGCTCGTTTGGCCTCCCGAGGGAGTGTATCGCTCGCCGTAAGAGGTTCCATTGCGGAAGAACTGAATGCTGCCATCCGATCGATAGGCGATCGCGACGTGCACCAGGTCGGAAGCCGGCGCCGTTTCCTTGGGCGCATTCAGGTTTTTGCTGCGATAAAAGAATTCGCTGCCCGCCATCCATTTCTGCGGTTCGCGTTCGCCAAATACAATCGCGTCAAAGCATCCGTCTTTCGTGTCCTGAATCGTGATGGCGCTTCCGCCTTGCTGATCGAGCGCGGCCAGTGAGACCCAGGCTTCCAAAGTTTTTTCACGCAGAGTCTGAGGAATCGCGCCTGATTTCAGAAAGGCCTTTTTGCCGTCCAGCACCAGCCGGCCAGAGACCAGGCGCGCACCGCCTTCAAGAGAAGATTTCAGGCCGCGGACGAGATCGTTGGCGTCGCGTTCGAAATCCCATTGCAAAAACGGGAGCGGCGGTTTCGCACCTTCGGCCGCACTCGGTGGACGCGCGGCGTGGTCGCGCGATGAATTTGAAATGCGCTGGCGCACCGTCGATTCCAATTGCGCGAGGCGCTGTTCGAGTTCGCGAATGCGGGTCTGATGGCGAGCCAGACTCTCGTTGCGCGCTTTCAATTCCTCGGGCGTGAGCATTGGCCGATCTCCAAAACGCACTCCTTCGAACACGGATTTGATCCGGTAATAATCCTCCTGTGGTATGGGATCGAACTTATGCGCGTGACAACGGGCGCAGTGAATGGTGACTCCGAGAAAGGTTTGGCCCACGGCGCTGACGATTTCTTCGAGTTCTTCCTCGCGGGCGCGAGCCTTCATGATCTGGCTCACTTGATTGTTGGCCACTTCATCCCATGGACCTGCGGTGAGAAAACTGGCTGCAATAATTCCTTCACGCGTGATCGGTTCGAGGACATCCCCGGCGATTTGCTCCTCGACAAACCGGACATAAGGCTTGTCTTGATTGAAGCTGCGCACCACGTAATCGCGGTACGGCCAGGCGTGCTCGCGCATTTTGTCGTATTCGAATCCGTGGCTTTCGCAGAACCGCGCCAAATCGAGCCAATGCCGCGCCCAACGTTCGCCATACTGCGGTTTCATCAGCATCTGATCGATGAGCCGCTCGAACGCGTCGGGCCGCCGGTCCTCGAGAAATGCGCGCGTCTCCGCGGGAGTCGGCGGCAGGCCGGTGAGATCAAAACTCAAACGCCGGATGAGCGTGCGGCGGTCGGCCTCGGGTGCGGGGGAAAGCCGGTGCTCCTCGAGGCGGGCGAGAACAAATTGATCGATCGGATTGCGAATCCAGTTGCTCTTCTTCACCGCGGGCAACGCGGGCCAGCGCGGCGGGTGATAAGCCCAATGCGTTGAGTTTTGGTTCCCGCCCAAACCAGCCGCTTCGGGCCACGGCGCGCCATTTTCAATCCAGTTTCTGAGCGCATCGATCTCCTGGGCACTCAGCGGATCGCCTTTGGCCGGCATCCGCTCCTCGGGATCTGAGCTCGAGACCAATTTCAATAGCGTACTCTCGTTGGGTTTGCCCGAGAGGATCACAGGGCCGTCATCGCCCCCTTTGAAAGCATCGGCACGGCGATCGAGCCGAAGTCCGCCTTTTTGCTTTTCCGGACCATGGCAGGAAACGCAATGCTTTTGAAAGATGGGTTGAATCTGTTTTTCGAAAAACCCGGAAGGCAGCGGCTCCGTGGCGCCAAACGCGAAGGAGGCTTCGAGAAGGGAAAGGAAGATCAATCCGCCAATCCTGCGGATGCGAACCTGGCTGGCTTTCCAAATCATCGGCGAAACGAAGGGTAACTGACGATGTACTGGCTGGAGAAGATGAAAGTTTGGGGACATTCCGACGGCGAATCATTCCTGAAAACGCCCCTCATTGACACTCAGTGGTGCGCTTTGCAGGTCCATCTCATCCGCTGAACCTTCCGTTTCGTCCCTGCGCCGCCGCGTTTCGCCCCTGAGTCATTTGCTGATCTCCATTTTTTGAGAGCATGAGGCCAACAAATGACCACTCTCATGCAACCCACTCGTGGCTTGTTCAAACCACTGCTCCGCGTTTCGAGCGCATTGACGTTACTCATCGGCATCGTTGGGTTCGAGCCCGACGCACTCGGGCAGGGGTGAGTGGCCGTGCGTTGTGGAGCGCTCAGTTTGGGCGCTCAAGGCAATAGCTATCTTGAAAAAGGGGATTGGCAGGCGTCGCTCGGTTATCGCTGGCTGCATTCGGACCGGCATTTTCGAGGCGGAACAGAGGAAGCGAATCGGCAGGCCAACGATACGGAAGTGATCAATGACGTCCATACGTTTGATCTGTCCGTGGCGCATGCCTTCAGCTCGCGATTTTCCCTGGCCTTGACTCTGCCTTTCGTCCACGCCGATCGTTCATCTAAATACGAGCATTTGGGGAACAATCCACCGACCAATCCCCGTTTCAGTACGCAGGCAGGTGGTTTGGGTGACGTGCGGTTGGTGGGAACGTATTGGTTATTCAACCCGGAAAAGCATCCGAACGGTAACTTCGCCTTCGGGTTGGGGATCAAAGCACCCACCGGCGAATACGAGGCGACGGATATTTTTCACAAGCGAAGGAATGGCGTGGAGGTCCTCGAACGGGGTTTCGTCGATAACTCGATTCAACCTGGAGATGGCGGATGGGGCATCATGTTCGAAGCTCAAGGATTTCAAAAAGTTTTTGAGAACACCTTCGCTTACATGAATGCAACCTATCTGGCCAATCCGCGCGAAAGGGTTCCCAGCACCGGTTATTCGGTGTGGGATGCTTACGTGTTGCGCGCCGGCCTCACCTACGCCCTCTGGCCGTCGAAGGGCTTGGCGGTCAGTCTTGGCGGGCGATTGGAAGGCGTGCCGGTTGAGGACTGGTTTGGTGGCAGTGAAGGTTCACGAAGGCCAGGCTACGCAATTTCCATCGAGCCGGGCATCACCTGGACACATCGCAAGTTCACCGTCAACGTGACTGCCCCAGTCGCCCTCGAACGCAACCGCGAGAAGAGCGTGTCCGACCTGCGCAACAACCGTCATGGGGATGCCGCCTTTGCTGATTATTTGATTACCAGCAGTATCTCCTATCGATTCTGAGCCTTGTTGGGTTGGGCTCCTGCCGCGGCGGTGTGGAATTTCTTCCACGCCGCCGCGTCTCTTTTGGGCTGAGCCATCGAATCGATCAATCAATCCTCTCACGATTGGGGCATCGAGTACGAAGGTGATTTCAGGGGAACCCCTACGTTGACTTTGGCGCCATCGGGTTTGAGTGTGGGCCGAAGCGAAAAAACATGGAGAGGGTATGAAACCGGCCAAAATGACTTTCATTGTACTGCTGCTGATGTGGATCGGCAGTTATTCAACAGCTCAAAATCAAAGCGGAACGACGACACCGGCAAGTCCGGCTACGCCGACGACGCCGATCACGCCGGTGACTCCAGCAGCCCCGCCGCCAGGAGCGCCTCCAACTGTTACTCCGCCGGCGACGCCGCCGCCGGTTACGCCTCCGCCCGGTGTCACGACAAGGCCATTCGTGCCGGCGCCCTCGATCATCCCTTCGCAACCGTCGGTGAATTTTCCGCCGCCCCCGACCAATGTGCCGTTCACTCCGATGACGAATTTGGCGCCGCGCCTTCGCCCGAATTTTCCGTTCCGGACCAACTTTCCTCCAGGACGACCGGGGCCTGGGGATCGCGCGAGTGGTCGAACGAATTTTCCTCCGGCGCTGTTAAACGCGAATCCGCTGGGAGGCACGAATCAACAATTCCTGACCATGACTGCCGATCAACGCGTGAATCTGAATCGGCTGATCGGAGCGTTCAACGCCTTGCGCACCGGGCCGGGCGGATTCGCGGTGCGCGAACAATTCGCATCCGGATTGATGGAGGCTGCGGCCAGTGATGTGCGCCCCTCGTCTCAAACTGTTTCGCGATTGGTCAATGATTTGGCCTTGGCGACATCGACGCTCACGTTGCCCGGCCCGCAACAATTCCGGCTGATCAGAAATTTGAACCTGTTGATGAACGCATCGCAGTTGAATGAGAGCCAGTCCCAGTTTCTCCTTGGGGATACCATCGCCGTTCTGCAAAGCGCGGGCATTCACCCTTCGGATGTTCAATTGATCACGACCGACTTGAACGCGCTCGTGGCTGAGTTGCAACAAGCGAATGCGAATCGAACGCAGCCGGCCCAAGGCGGAGCCCCAGGCGCTGTCAGCAACCCGAGCACGGTCAACCCAGAACAGAACGACCGATAAGACGAGAGATATCGGTGGACTGCAAAACCGCCGAATCTCTCAAGCTGGAAGGTCCAATAAAAACTGGCCAATCGGCGGGGTTTTCAGGACGGCGGCCATGGGATCCTCTGACCAGAGTGGCGTCGAGCGGGATCACATCCATGAGCATGCGGAACCCTAATTTCTTTTGCAGCAATCGCCAGGCAATCTTCAGCTTCACCAGCGGAATTTCAGGGTCGAGAAACAATTCCACGGGATCGTAGCCCGGCTTGCGGTGGATATCCACGCAACGGGCGAAATCAGGAGCGAGCCGGTCGTCGAACCAGTAGTAATAGGTGAACCATGCTTTCGGACCGGCCATGGCAATCAGGTCGCCGGCGCGCGGATGATTCAAGCCGGTGGCGGTTTTCTCCGGCTCTCCCAGCACCTGGCCAACTCCGGGCACCGCTTCGAGACACGTTCGCACTTTGCCGAGAAGCGAGCGGTCATTGAGATAAATGTGCGCCACCTGATGGTCGGCCACGGCGAAAACCCGGCTGGCCCCAGCATCGAGCAGTTCGAGGCCAAGTTCCTCCTTGATCGTCACCCAGCCGTTTTCGCGAAAAATTCGATTCAAATGAATCGGCGTATCGACGGAAGTAATTCCGTATTCCGACACCACCAGCACGCGCACCCCGCGATTCGAAAAAAAATCGACGAGCTCCCCGAAGATGACATCGATTTGTTGAAGATCGCGTTGCACGCGCGCATCGCCCGGACCGAACCGCTGAAAGTTGTAATCCAAATGCGGCAGGTACACGAGGCTGAGCGTTGGCTGATGTTTCTCTTCGATCCACCGCGCCGATTGCGCAATCCAGCGCGAGACCTCATCGGACCGGCCTTGCGGCGTGTCCACTCCGGCGGCGGGCCCCCAAAACGTCGGAAAAGGGAACTCGCCCAGATCTTTTTTGATGTCGGAGCGGATCGAAAAAGGGTGCGTGTAAATGTCGAAAACTTTTCGGCCGTCCGCCGGATACATGGGGCGGGGAGTGATGGAAAAATCCGCGGTGGAATACATGTTGTACCACCAAAAAAGTTTGGCGCAGGTGAACGCCGGATTTTGCGCGCGCAGTTCGTCCCAGATTTTTGGTGATCCGACGAGCCGGTTGGATTGCTTCCAGAACTGCACTTCAGCCAGTTCACGATGATACCAGCCGTTGCCTACAATCCCATGAACGGCCGGCCGTTTTCCCGTCACATAATCGGACTGCGCCGTGCAAGTCACCGCAGGCAAAGCCGGATCGATGGAGACGAGCGCATTCCGCTTCGTGAAGTCGCGCAGACGCGGCGTGGCCTCGCCGATGCAGCTGCGGGTGAGGCCGACGAGATTGAGCACTGCGGTTCGGTTCATCGCGGGGAGAGGAATCCTGGGTGGGCTCAAACGGTGACGACAGCTTCGTCGGGCGTTTTGCCGAGCTTTTCCGCGTAACGCGACTGCAATTCCTGAATGGCTTGAATGACCTGAGCGAGCTTCATTTCGTGCACTTCGATGCCGCGTCCGATGGCGGCGAGCAATGTAATGGTCAATTCGCCTCCGAGATGCTCGCGAAATTCCTCGAGGCCGGTCAGCACCATCAATGTGCCGGTGGAATCCACATGCACGAGTTCATTGGCGAAGAGATCGAACCCGAGCTTTTCAAGGAGTTGCACGATCCGTTCGCACGTTGCTCCATCGATCAATCCGATCAGGCGCGAATACGTGACATCGAGCGCGATGCCGATGGCGACCGCTTCGCCATGCCGGATTTTGTATTCGGAGAGCTGTTCCAGCTTGTGCGCCGACCAATGCCCGAAATCCAGCGGGCGTGCCGAACCCATTTCGAAGGGATCCCCCGAACTGGCGATGTGGTTCACGTGCAGCTCCGCGCAGCGAAAAATCAGCCGCCGCATGGCCTCCGGTTCAAATAGCCGGAGCCGATCGGCATCGCGTTCCAGCGATTCGAAAAAAGCGGCGTCGCGGATCAACGCGACCTTGACCGCTTCGATATACCCGGCCCGCTTGTCGCGCGGAGAGAGGGAAGCGAGCAACTGGAAATCGTTGATGACGGCAAAAGGCGGAGCAAACGTGCCGATGAAATTCTTTTTGCCAAATGCGTTGATCCCGTTTTTCACGCCGACGCCCGAATCGTTCTGGCTCAAAGTGGTCGTCGGAATCCGCACGTGGCGCACGCCGCGATGAGCGGTTGCCGCGGCCAGCCCGACCATGTCGAGCAACGCGCCGCCGCCGACGGCGATGACATAAGAATGCCGGTCGATGTGATAGCGGTCGATGTGTGATTGGATTTCGGAGACGTGGAAGTAGGAATTTTTGGTGCGTTCGCCGCCTTCGATGATCAAGGGAGGGCAAACCAGAGCTAGCCACTCGCGATGGGCGGCGAAGTAAGCTTGGATTTTTCCGCAAAGATCGGATTGGGCCAAAGCCAGGGTTTCATCGACCACCACCAGCACTTTGTGGCGCTGGCGTTCTTCGTCATTGACGAGAATGTTTTTCAGCACCGGATTGCTGGGCTCGAACACATTTTCGGTAAAATGCACCTGGTGCCGGAAACTGACCTGAATCGTTCGCTCGATAACGGACATCGGCATTAATCTGCGGAGTTGGACGTGTGATTTCGAGTTTTATTTGGAACGAGTGGGCTCGGTCGGCTTTAAAAGTAAGACGCAAGGCCCGCAGTTTTGGGGATACAACGGACCGGTCGAGACTCATTCGGCAATTCACTAAATTCGTTTGTGTAAAAGGTCATTTTAAATCGCGCACGCCAAAAAATCTCTAGCCATGCACCGGGAGAATTCAGTAGCGTCGTTCGGACAGCAAACCAGGATTATTTCATGAAACAGTTTATTTTGGGCTTGGGCTTAATTCTCACCACCTTCCAAAGCATCGCCGGTCAAATCGCAGACATAAATTTGTACTGTTTGTCGATACGATTCGCGCAATCGCGCACCACCGTGGGCGGGTTTGAATACACGATGAATCTCACTGCCTACGATACGCCGGCCGAGTTTCCCAACGGCGAGTTGTTTCCTTTGTTTCCGCTGTCTCCGGACGCTCCGACCAGCCATGCGGCCTATTACGTCCTTGAAGATGAGCTTGGTTTTAATTCGTTTTTTGGGGCGATGCTGCTGCCTGTTCCGGAGCAGATCGATCAAAACAACAATCTTATTCCCGATTTCTACGAGGTCGAGCAGGGGATCGGAAGCGTGACCACTCGAGGCGAGTTCGAAGATGCCACCGGCGGAGGTTCGGGGACGGTCACAGCCGTTTGGAGCCGGCCGGCCGGCGAAAGCTACGGCAACTGCCGCCTCACCCTTCGCTCTCAAGTGATCAACATTACTTTCAATCACACATTCGAGCTCTCCCACTATTCCGGAACATTCGATTACACCCGCACCGGCAACACCATCACCGCAAGCGTGCGCGCCGGATGGAAAGGCGATCCGATCACTTATTTTTTTGCCGGAGACTTTCAACTGACCCGCCCGTCGCGCGACATCATCTCGCTTAAGCCGGGCACGATGAAAGACGGCTTTGATCAGGTTTTCACCTTTCTGGACACGGAACTGATCGAGCGAGTGGAAAAAGATTATCTGGGCGAATTCGTCCTGATCGATGGCGATCTTTCCACATCGATTGAAGATTTCGATTATTGGATTCTGCGGATCACCGATCCCAATGACGCCAATCGCAACGGCATTCCGGATTTGTCCGACGACCTGGTCACGCGCGATCTGCGGCTGGCCATTTCGCGGGCCAACAATACGCTTTCGGTCAGTATTTCCGGGGATATTGGCCAGACGGTTCGTCTTGAGCAGACGGATGCGCTCGGCGCTGCGGCCAACTGGACCCTCACCCAATCGGTGACGCTCGATCAAGATCCCAAAGTCATCGAGTTCCCATTGCCCGAGGCGGCGGTTCGATTCTGGCGCGTCCGGTCGCCTTAAGCAGTTGTCTTAAGATTCACATCGCACCGGATCCGCGGGCGGGGCGCGGCGCCTATGGCGAGCTTCTCGCATCCCATCCTCGCGCACGAATTCGGAGGTTAGCATTGACCTGCCGCGGAGTCGTTCCGTAATTTCTCCGAATGGGACACGACCCCATCACACCCAATCCGTGGATGATTGCGCCTTTCGGGCTGCTCCTGGCCATGATTGCGCTCGGCCCATTGCTTTTTCCAGGCTGGTGGTTGCGGCATTATCCAAAAGTCGCCTACAGCCTCGGCGCCGTGACGCTGCTCTATTACCTCGGCGGCCTCGACGCTTATACCCGCGTGCTCCACGTCGCTCATGAGTACTTCAGCTTCATCGTCCTGATCGGTTCGCTTTTCGTGGTCGCCGGCGGGATCCACATTACAGTGAAAGGGGAATCGACTCCTTTCGAGAACGTCATTTTCCTGCTCGTCGGCGCGGTGATTGCCAATCTGTTCGGAACCACAGGCGCCTCGATGCTGCTGATCCG
>JBFMDG010000027.1:0-22130 GCA_040754135.1 Verrucomicrobiota bacterium | reverse complement strand
GGCGATTCGGTGTGAAGTGAAGGCGCTGCAGGATCGATTGAATTTGCAAGGAAATGGCGCTTCCTCACCTGAACCGCTCGTCATCCTCGAGAAATGTGCGAGCCAGCTTCGGTCCATCCTCGATTCTCCATCGCTCCACAAGCTGACATGAAATCAAAAATCTTACGACAGCTCGCTCTTTTGGGATTGGTCCTGGCCATTCCGAAAATTGCGGCTCAGGAAATCTCTCTGGAAATGAAAAGGGATCAAATACGCGCGCAGTTCAGTGAACAAAGGCAACTCTTCCTCGAACTCCAAATCTCCAGGAAAATGGAAATTCGACAGCGCCTGGCGGAACTGAGAGTTAATCTGAAGGATCATCGCGAAATTCTCGAAGCTGCCCTGCGCGATGCGCAAGCGAAACGGCGTCGTGGCCGCGATTAGTTCCTTTAAGCCTCACTCGGCCGCATCCAACGAGGCCACGTGCCCGTCCATAAAGACCACGTTCTTCCCGGATTTAGGCGGACGCGGGTGAAACTCATCATAATCGAGCAGGAGCGGAGTCGTTCCTGGCGCAAACGTCAGAGAGAAGTTCGTAATTCCGCCGGAAGGGTCCCCTCGTCGCAATAAGAGGAAGGCGCTGTCAGTGCGGGTTTCATCAATGCGACTCCCATTCAGATCGGTATTCCATTCGTAACTCGATCCTTCGGCAGCGAATCGACCCTTTTTGTCGGCCGGGCACTTGAAAACCGTGGCGCCGTTGGTGTTCGTGCCGGCAGTTCGGCCGACGTAACTCGCCAGGACATCGCAGATCCGTGGTAACGGATTTTTGGGATCGATCGGTTGCGTCGGAAGGATCTCCGCACTCGGCAAGCGCTCCAGGTTATCCTCGGCGTAAAGACGTGTGGCGATGCCCAGTTGCCGGAGATTATTCACGCAAGCCGCGTTATAGGCTTTGGCCTTTGATCGGCTCAAAGTGGGCAACAGCAGACCTGCCAAAATCGCAATGATGGCAATCACGACAAGCAATTCGACGAGAGTAAAGCCACGTAATGGATCACAAAGAGCCGTTGGGATGCGCATTGCGCAGCGGTTCGCTTCAGCAGGGGGTGTTTCCATCAGCAAAGCATTCTTTAACGTTGTTCTTTCTCATCCTCCGATGGGGCCTCTCCTCGCGCGCTGGACCCGTTCTTCCGGAGTCAATTCATGAAACCGCCGATTCGGATCGGGAGGCGCGAGCGGCGCTGGCCGATGGAGCATCTGGCCGGGCGTGGATCGGCCAAACGTTTCCAAGCCGATCGTATTTTCTGATTTGTCGGATGGCTGTGCGCGCCAGACCGAACGGGCGAGCCACACTCCACACGTGATGAGCAATGCCACGATGGTCACGAACAAAAGCTTTTTTCTCATTGGGTTTTGCTTTTTGATTCAAAGGTGATGACGCATTCACTTCAGGCTGATTGTGCGCCGATTTCCGGGAGTTGACTTTTGATTTGGAACTAAGACGGAGAATTCCGGCGCGAAGCGGACGCGAGCAGGAATGAATCGGATCTCTGGCGGAGTGGATGATGCGTTTGAGGTCGATTCCCGGAGCACAGCAACCGCGACATCAAACAGCGAAACGGCACAGATTCCGGAAGTGCTTGAAGCCTTCAATGAGATGGAAATTTCAGGGCCTACCGGAATTCTACTTTTTGCTGGATTTCGCGAATCGGTCGCGTGGTGGGATAGCGCATTCCATTCTTCAACACGACCAGATTTTCGCCCTTGAACATGGGTTGAAGCTCCTGGATTTGGTCGATGTTGACGATGACCGAGCGGCTGATGCGCAAGAAGCGTTGCGGAGGGAGATGGGATTCCAATGAACTCATCGTCTCGCGAAGGACATGATTTTCCTGTGGCCCGCGCGGCGAGCACCCGACATGCACGACAGCATATTTTCCAGCGGCCTCGATGGCTTGAATCTGGTCCACCTCCACAAAGATTGTCTTACCCGGAGTTTTGACGGCCAATCGAGTGAAGTGACTTGCTGGCGGCGTCTGTCCCAAAAGCGCGAGGAGCCCGCGGGCGGCAACACCGGCATGTTTGTTGACAACGCGATCTCGCGCACGCTGAACCGCTTCCTTAAACCGCGCCGGTTTGAAGGGCTTTAAAAGGTAATCAAGCGCGTTCACTTCGAACGCCCGAAGCGCGTGCTGATCGTAAGCGGTGGTAAAGATCACCACGGGCAGCAACGCCGGCGGGACTCGTCGCAACACCTCAAATCCATCCAACTCCGGCATCTGCACGTCGAGAAAAGTCAGGTCCGGTTTGGCTGCCTGAATTTGGTCCACCGCTTCAAAACCGTCAGCGCATTCGCCAATCACCTCGATGTCAGGTTCTTCACCCAGGAGCAAGCGAACTCGCTGCCTGGCCAAGGCTTCGTCATCGACAATGAGCGCTCGGATTTTCACGCCTCTTTTGTGACGGTGGAAAAGTGCGGCTCCGCGTGGAGCGCTGCAGGCACAGGTTCCAAGTGAAGGGGGAGATGAATATCGACTCGGCAACCATGGGGATCAGCCCTCCCGAAAGCGAAACATTGATTCTCGCCATAGAGTCCCTGCAGTCTTGCTTGTGTGTTGGCGAGTCCGATGCCGCTTCGATTGCATGTGTTTATGTCCGCACCCGGCAAGCCCCGGCCGTTATCCCTTACGATGAGGTGCAATTGGTTATCTTCCTGTTTTGCCTCGATCGAAATGCATCCGGGATCTCGTTGCGGTTCGATGCCGTGACGAATGGCATTCTCGACCAAAGGTTGAAGAATGAGAGCTGGAACCAGCGCGTTCATGAGCTCAGGAGGAATGCGCTGTTCCACTCGAAGCCGATCGCCAAAACGCTTTTGCTCAATGCTCAGATATGCCCCAATAAAGTCGAGCTCTTGCGCCAAAGGAATCTCCTGTTCCTCCATTGAATCCAGAGTGCGGCGGAGCAACTCGCTTAAGTCGCCCAGCATTTCGTCGGCGGCTCGCGGGTTGACGTACACGAGTGTGGCAATTGAGTTAAGCGTGTTGAAAAGAAAATGCGGGTTGATCTGCATTCGCAGCGCTTGCAGTTTAGCGCTGGCGAGCCTTGCCTCTAATTCGGCTGCACGCCGCTCCCGCTCCTGCGATCTTCGAAAATTCGTGATGGCCTGGCATACGCCCACTAAAGATCCATAGACCAGAACGTCCAAACCGGCGCGGACACCATGAAACACGCTGGGCGTACCAGGCGGTCCCAGCCTCCGAATTCTCGAATCAGATAATCGCCCTGGCGCCTCCGGACGTTGCGCGCGAGGAAAATTCGTGGCCACGGCTGGAAAGGTAACCCGGCCGGCGCCGACAATCAGGAGGCAGGCCGACAAATGAAGACCTAAGTTCCGAAGGAGATTTCTCCGTTCGATAGGAAACCGGAAAGAGAGCCACGCTACGGCCGGCAGGAACAACAACCAAAGCGCCCAATAAGCGCCTCCAACGCGAACCGCTTGGCGCCATGAAACGGGACCGGTCAACGCGAGTGGAGCGGCGAACAGCAGCACAAGCGCTCCCCACAGCCCCAGTGCTGTGGCCACAATCGCCAATTTGTGAGCGATGCGTCTGTTGGCGATCGTCCGGTTCATGTCTCGCTAAAAGCATTCAAAAGCAGCCCAAGCAAAATGTCCATCACTGAAGCCCAAACCGCCCAAGCCCTAAAAGCCCACGCCCCGAACGTGGTCATCGCACCTTCTACGCCCTAGCACGGTCAGCAACCTTCTGAAAAACGGAGTGGATCGCTCGCGCGGCTCGGGCATGAGTCAATTGCCTGCTCCGCTGGAAAAAACCGTTGCGCATTCAGCGGCAAGATGTGGAATGATCACGGTGACATGGAAGTTTCCGAAAATATTTGTTGCCCGTTTTGTGGTCAGAGTTTTGACCTCGTGATCGATACCAGTATTCCGAACCAACGCTGGACCACGGATTGCGAAATCTGCTGCCGCCCATTTGAAGTCGTGGTCGATTGCGCTCCGGGTGAAATTCTGAGCTTGGATGTCCGCCCCGGTTAGCCGACAGTTCGCCGGATTATGAAACTGACGATTCTGTGGATTTATATTGTGCTGCTGGTGGTGGGCGGATTGATCGGCTTTATCAAAGGGAAAAGCAAAGTTTCCCTCGTGACTTCCGTCGTTTTTGCCGCGTTGTTGAGTCTCTGCGCAGCCGGCATCATTTTCCAACCGTACGTGGCCGATATTTTGTTAGCGGTGCTGCTGGTGGTTTTTGGTGTGCGCCTCACCAAAACGAAAAAGTTCATGCCTGCGGGAATGCTGCTGGTTTTGACTTTGCTCACTCTGGCGCTCCGGCATATCCCGCTTTGATTCCATTCTGTTGCCGTGCCTCAAGTTCATCTTCCCATCTGGCAGATCCATGCCGATATCTTGCGCGAATTGCAGCAGGGCAATCGGCTCGTGCTCGTCGCTCCCACCGGTTCCGGGAAAACAACGCAAGTGCCCCAAATGCTCCTCGATGCCGGGTTCGCCGGCACGAAGCGCATTGTGGTGCTCCAACCCCGGCGCGTCGCTGCCAGAACTGTGGCCGCACGCGTATCCTGGGAACGCCAATCGCCCCTCGGCCAGGAGGTCGGTTACCAAATTCGGTTCGATGATCAAACCAGCCTCGGCACAAGAATCTGTTACGTGACAGAAGGCATCCTCCTGCGCTGGCTGCAGGAAGATCGAACCCTGGCCGACATCAGCTTCATCCTCTTTGATGAATTTCATGAGCGCAATTTGCTCAGCGATGTGGCGCTCGCGCTCGTCAAAGATCTGCAGCAAACCGTTCGGCCGGATCTGAAGCTGGCCGTCATGTCAGCCACCCTCGAAGCCGAACCGGTCGCCGCCTATCTCGGCCACTGCCCAGTTCTCATTTCGCAAGGCCAAAGCTTTCCCGTCGAAGTGCAATTTCTCAATCATCGAGACCAACGTCCCGCGCCCGATCAGGCCGCGGACGTTGTCGAGCGAGTTGTTAACTCAGGCGAGCCCGGCGATGTGCTCGTTTTCATGCCGGGCATGGCGGAAATCAATGCCACCATCAACGCCCTGCGCGCTGCGCGAATGAAGGAAAAAGTCGCGTTCATCCCTTTGCACGGAGATTTGCCGCCGGAGGAACAAGACCTGGCTTTTGCAATCAATCCACTCCGCAAAATTGTTGTGGCCACGAATGTGGCCGAAACGTCCGTGACCATTGATGGCATCCGGCACGTGGTGGATAGCGGTCTGGCGCGGATTGCCCGTTTCGATGCCGACCGCGGCATTGGCACGCTGTTCGTTGAAGAAATCAGCCGGGCATCGGCGGACCAACGGACTGGCAGAGCAGGGCGAACCGCGCCTGGCACTTGTTATCGCCTTTGGACTGAGAGCGGCCATTTGAACCGGCCGGCAAAAAACACTCCCGAAATCCAACGTGCCGATCTGGCGGAAGTCGTTTTGTTGCTCCACTCGCTCGGAATTCGGCAGGCGGCCGAATTCGATTGGCTCGACAAACCCGATCCGATGGCGGTTGAACGCGCGGAAAAATTGCTCCACATGCTCGGGGCCATCGACGAGATCTCAGAAGCACTCACGCCGGTCGGCCGCCAGATGTTGCGCCTTCCGATGCATCCGCGCTATTCGCGAATGCTCGTGGAAGCAGCACGCCACAATTGCATTCCGGCGGCAGCCCTTTGCGCCGCTTTGGTGAGTGGACGCGATCTGCTCATGCGATTGCGGCGCGAGGATGCTCATATCGCCGAGGCGCGGGAACTTTTCGAAGCGAGTCAGGAGTCTGATTTCTACACTCTGATGCTGGCCTGGCAATTCGCGCGGAAGAACAATTTTTCCGTCGAAACCTGCCGTCGCTATGGCATTCATGCCCAGACGGCGCGTCAGATCGAACAGACTTTCGAACAGATCTTGTATCTGGCGCGTGCGTTGCGCGGTTCGAACAAAAAATTGCCGCTGGTTGATTCCGAATCGAGCGAAGCGCAAACGGAAACGGACTCAAACGCGCCCGAGCCCGTGCCACAAGTCTCGGTGCGCCAGGCGAGCGAGGATCCTTTGTTGCGCTGTATCATGGCCGGGTTCATCGATCAGCTCTGTGTGCGGCGCGACCGTGGTTCGTTGGAATGCGATCTGACCGAAGGGCGGCATGGAACTTTGATGCGCGAAAGCGTCGTGCAAAATGCGACGCTCTTTGTGGCCGCCCTGATCCGCGAAGTCAGCTCTCGAACCTCAGAGAATCTCACTTTGCTTGGCCTGGCCACCGCGGTGCAACGGGAATGGATTGAAGAAATGTTTCCGCAACATCTGACGGTTCGCGTTGAGCACCTCTTCGACCGCACGCACAAGCGAGTGGCCGCTGTCCGATTGGTGCGCTTCCGTGATTTAATCATTCATCACGAACACCAAAGAGAGATCGAGCCGCTCGGATCCGGCCGCGCCCTGGCCGAGGCGTTCGTGAAAGGATGGTTCGAACTACCGTTGTTTTCCCATGAACTGAAACAGTTCCGTGCGCGCGTCAATTTGGTCGCTGCCGCCATGCCCGAGTTGGACTTTCCCGCGCTCGACGACACAGCGCTGGTGGAGCGTTTAGCGCACGCGTTCAGTGGCATGACGCTGGTCAAGGAAGCGCAAGCCACTCACCTTCGGGACGAGTTGTTTCGCCATCTGGCGCGAGAGCAGATCGCGTGGCTCGATGAACTCGCCCCAATCACAGTGCCTTGGCCCGACGGGCGCAAACTCAAACTGCTCTATGTCGAGCCGCCGCACGACGAAGCAGGACAGCTGAATCCCCCGGAACTTCAGATTAAATTGCACGAATGCTTCGCCTTGCGGGAGCACCCGCGAATCTGCGAAGGCAAAGTGCCGGTCAAACTCTGGCTCACCGGGCCGGATGGAAAACGGATCGAATCGACTTGCGACTGGCTGGTGTTCAAAACGAGTCAATACCCCCGGCTCAAATCAGCGCTGCAAAAAAAATATCCCGGCGTGGCTTGGATTTAAAACGCAGAGTTCCTTGTTTCAGACGTTCTGGAGCGCGGCGCTACTATGAGCTGTGCGAACACACCTTTGTCGAAAACTTCGTCCCAAACTTTGTCGGTCGATAAGATTTTCGACAAGGGGAATGACAGGCGTGCCGCCGGCGACCCGCCCGTCATGCGGATCCCAGACCAGCGTCAAAGCGCTGATTCTTAAGTAAAACTGGCGGCGAACTTTTTGAACCGCTGGAAATTTTCCGGGCCAAATTCGCGCACGACAATGCCATTGCGACCGATCAAGCGCACGACCACTTTTTTGGCCTCGGCGATTTTGCGGATATCGCTGGCCTGCACTTCGTAAATGGCGCTTTCATTGACGAATTCACCTTTCTCGGAGCGTTGATTCAAGCTGCCAATGCCGGAGAATTTCATTTCCGATCCGTCGGCCACAATCACCAGGGAGGGGCCCGGTTGAATATCGAGCAGGCCCGTTTCGGCGCGCGCTTCGTACCGGACATCCAGATAGTAATCGTAATCTTCCTTGTTGCGCTGCTTTTGCATCCGGCTGGCATTCAACCAAACGACCTCGCGCGCCGGTCCGGGCGCTTCCAATAAATTTGCCGGGATCAGATCGGCGCGAAGCCCATAGGGCGTGACGTACGATCCAATATCCGGCACCGGCGTTTTGCAGCCGGCTGCGAGGAACATCGCGGTCACCATCGTGATCAGGTAAAGGAACGAGATTTTCGGATTCATACGGGTCTTTCTGTTTGGCGTTTTGCGCCGTGTCGAAGAGAATAACGCCATGAAGCGGCACAATTCAAATGCTTCCGCGCCCGGGCGCCAGTCAGTGTTGACAGATTCATGTGCAATGATATCCAGCCATGAGTCCTCGAAAATGGACGGCTGAAGGTTTCGTTCATTCAGACTTTCTCCAATGTTTCATCCCTTACCGCGAAGCTTTTATCATCCTTCCGCCGCCGATGTCGCTCCTCAGTTGTTGGGCCATTGGCTGATCCGAAACACGCCGATGGGCCCATGTGGCGGGCCCATCGTCGAGACCGAAGGCTACCTCGAAAACGATCCCGCCTGCCACGCTTATGTCGGCCGCACGCCGAGGAATCGCGTGATGTGGGGAGAACCCGGACGTGCTTACGTTTACCTCATCTATGGATTTCATTTCTGCGTCAACGCCGTCTGCAAACCGGAAGGAACGGCCGAAGCGGTGCTGGTGCGGGCATTGCAACCCGCCTGGGGCGAAAGATTCATGTTCGCGCAACGTCAGGTGACTGACGCGCGCCAGTTGACCAGTGGCCCAGGCAAACTCTGCGCAGCACTCGACATCGATCGCAGCTACGATGGCGCTGACCTCTGCGATGCCGAGTCACCCATCTTCATTGCCAGGAATCCCGAAACGGAAAAATTTCGCCGGCTGAACGGCCCGCTCATCACCACCACTCGCATCGGTATCAACAAAGCCGCGGATCTTCCATTGCGCTTTTACCTCGAAGGCAGCGAGTTTGTTTCACGCAGAATTTCCGCAAGAAAATAGCCGCCCACTGCAACGTCACCTCTGCTGACAGCTTCAAACAAATGGCCCGGGAACTTCTCCGGCCAATGCTTCGATTCGGAAGGTCAATTCCCAAACCGCTATGGTCCAATCACACGGAAGATTCTGATCGGACCCGTGGTTTGAAAGGTGATGGGACTGACCGTGCCTTCGTCCGTCCATTGCGTTTGGACCCCTTGCAGTGCGGTGGTCGATTGCAGTTTGCCCGTTCCACTCCAGGACACAGTGACGGTGGAATCTGTATTGGCAACAATGCTCAATTTAGGTGTCGCCACTCCGAGCAGTTCGATCTCCCCAACTTGCACGCTGTTGGCGGAAGTATTGTTGCGCACGTTTTGGAATGTCAGTCGGTAGGTGAGGTAAGCCGCACCATTGGGAAAGTTCACTTCTTGATTCCAATGCGTCAGAGGATTGAGATTCTGGTTGGCTCCGTTGCGATTCGTTGGCAGCGCAAGCGGCCCGCTCGAAATCATGGCGTAAATCGTTCCTCCATCGTTCGACCCCTCCAGGATGTAATCCGCTGGATCGCGTTCAGTCGCGTCGTTGGCCGTGTAAACTCGCAATCCCGTCACCACCGTCGGTCCCGCAGCCGGAGTCACAATCAATCCCGCCGGCCCCACAAACGGCGCCGCCGTGTTGCCATCGGTCCCGTAGTTCAAATACTTGGTGGTCGTGTTGTTGATCGCGTTGGGCACCATTTCCGTGGCTGGAGAATTGCCCCCCACACTGACGATCTCATCGCTCGGCGAAGTCACATCCGGCAGGTTGGACAACACATTCAAGCGCACCACCGCGCTGGTCGAACTGCCCGCCACATTTGAAGCCACCAGTTGATACGAACCCCCATCGCTCAACACCACATTCTCCAGCTTCAATGTCGCCGTAGCCGCTCCCGACACATTGCCGCCATCGGTCACATTGACAAAGGTGCCGCCGACATCCTTCTGCCATTGATAAGTGATCGGGGCGGTTCCGGAAACCGTGGCGGTAAACTCGACGGTTGAACCTGAGAACACATTGAGTGAAACCGGCTGCGTATCAAAAATCGGCTTGATCGGTCCGGTCGCCGCGCTCAAAGCCAGAATGGCCGAGCGGCCCGTGCCCGTCTTGTAATTGACCGCCACACTGGCAATGGGCGTGGTCGTGTTGGCGACCGCAATGTCCACCGCATACAAGCGCGGATTTTCCGTCATCACCGCATTGAGCCCGCCATGGCCAACGTGGGCGCGTCCTCGGGTGGTCAGCACATAAGGACTGTTGTTGAACCAATCAGGAATAATCACGCTGCCAGTTTGCGTCGAGCTGTCCGAATGGGTAATGATGTAATCAACCGTCATCGAGCCACCGCCCGAAGCGGCCAGCAAAGAGAGCCCGGAGTAACTGGCTGGCGTGGCCAAAGTCAGCAGCGCATTGTGCGTCGCATCCACCAGCGTGGCGTTGTTGGCCGTGTAACTGCCCGCCAGCGTGTAACCGTGATCATTGGCCGAAACGCTCGTTAGCGTTGTTCCGGCTGAAGGCAAACCGGTCGTCGGAGCAATCGGCTGATAACCCTGCTCGTACCAGGTGTAGCCCGTGTTGGCCGCGCCGCCATCCATGGTCGCGCTGGTCGCATTCAGAGCCGCCGGCGCACCGGCTGTGGCTTCGACCACCATGTCGGCATTGAATCCGGTGATGGCCACGGGCAAGAACTCGCCGCCTGTCGAAGCGCTCAAAGCGAAAAGGGCCGCGCGACTGTTCGAGCCGCCCGAGTTGAAGGTCAAATCAATCGACGCAATTGGCGTCGTCGCATTGGCCACCGTCACATCGATCGAATACAAACGCGGGTTGCCCGAATTGACATTGCCAAAAACGCCGGTGGTGGCGTTGACCCGTCCGTTGGAAGTCAGCACCGTGGGGGTGGCGTTAAACCAATCGGGCGAGGAGAAGGTGCCCGTCTCAGTATTGCCATCGGCAAAACGGAGGGTGTAACCGACAACGACCACGCCACGGCCAGAGGAGCCCAGGAAAGAGAGCGCTGAAAAAGCCGCCGGAGTCGACAGGGTAATGGTGGCGTTTTTAACGTTGTTTTCCAGCATAACCGCATTGGCGGCCTGATAGCTGGCTGGCATGGTGTATTGATGATCCGCCGCGGCCTGGCTGATGATGGTCGAACCCGCGGCCGGCAGACCGGTCGTGGGCGCAGCGGCATTGTAACCAACTTCATACCAGGTGTTGCCACTCAGGTTGAGCCCGTCGTCCATTGACGCAGTGATCGGCAATCGCAACGCCTCCTTCTCCACAACCATGTCGAAAGTGTAACTCTCAGGGGTCAATGTTACAGGCAGGTAATCGGCACGCGCCAGCAGGACTGAAAAGGCAAGAACCGTAAGCAGGAATTTAGCGGGGAAGCGAGGGTTGTTTGGCATAGTCGGTTTGGTTTTAATCGGCGGCGTTCAGGAAAACGCACGAAGGCCAGCTGTGGCATTCACGCAGTAATTTTGAGGGGGATACTTATTTTGAAGGGTTCCCACGTCAAGCCTGCAGGTATCGAACAAATGTCCGATACGAGCGAGGTTTACAGCCCTTCCGGCAATGCCCATAATTCCCAAGGCGGGTTATGTTGGCCGGCACCGCGCGACCGCGCGACCTTGTTGCACTTCTTTGTTTCTCTTAATTCTTTTGGCCGGCGACTTTTTCTGCCGTGCGCAAAACTCGCAGAATATTTCCACCAAGAATTTTGCGAATGTCGCCTTCCGCGTAGCCGCGATTCAACAATTCCTGCGTGATCACTGGATAGCTCGAAACGTCCGGCAAATCGACCGGCAGCTGGGTTACTCCATCATAATCGCTGCCGAGCCCGACGTGCTCGATGCCGGCGACCTTGACGATATGATCAATGTGATTGACCAGGTCTTTGACCGTTCCAGCCGGAGTTGGATTGGCTTTGCGCCATTCCCGCATGGCTTTCTGATAGTCCGTTTCCTTTGGGAATTGCTCCCGCGTTTGCCGGCTCACTTCAAAAATGTTGGCAATCACTTTGGCAGCCTCGGGGACAATGAATCCGGAATAAAAATTCACCATCACCACGCCGCCATTCTGTTTCAGTCGCACCAGCACATCGTCCGGAATGTTACGGGGATGCGCCGCCACACCGAAGGCGGAGGAATGGGAGGCGATGATTGGCGCCGCGCTGACATCGAGCGCCGCGTGCATCGTCGCCGGCGCCACATGCGAAATGTCCACGAGCATGCCAAGGCGATTCATCTCGCGAACAACGTCCCGGCCAAAATCCGAAAGGCCATTGCTTTTTGGCTTGTCCGTGGCGGCATCGGCCCAATCGAGACTATCCGAGTGGGTCAAAGTCATGTAGCGCACCCCGAGTTGATGGTACATGCGGAGCAAAGCCAGTGAGTTCTCGATGGCATGTCCTCCTTCAATGCCGATGAGGCAGGCAATTCTCCCCTCCTGATGAATCCGTACGATCTCATCCGCCGTGCGCGCAAAAGCGAATGTCTCCGGATAACGAGCCACCATGCGGTGAATGAAGTCGATCTGTTCAAGGGTTTGCCGGGCGGCGCCGCCAGTTCGCAGCGTGGTCGGTGGCACATAAGCCGCCCAGAATTGCGCGCCCATTCCGCCCCGTTTCAACCGGCCGATGTCCGTGTGCATCGTCGGCACCGGTTTCGCGATATCCACCTCCTCGAAGGAAAGGCTCGCTTGAGTGCGCATTTCCCAGGGCAAGTCGTTGTGACCATCGATCAGCAGGGCGCTTCGATGAATGCGCCAGGCTTCCGCACTGACGCGATCAAGAAAGTGGGTGGATGGGGGTTCCGCGGCTGAAATCCGCAGCAACTGAAACGAAAGCAAAATCCCCCAAAACGAAAACGCGCGCATAAAAATCCGATGCATGCCGGTTCATATAAATTGGCCCGGGCGATTTGTCGATGTCGCGACCATGGATCGAGACGGTTGCATTGCGCATCGATTGCAATGAAACGAGCGAAATGGGAATCAGCCTGAGGAAATTCGAGCGCATTTGGCGTTCGAAGAGGGAACGATGGAGGGCGCAAACCCAGGAAGGAATGCGCCTGTGACTTGCCGGGAACTTGACTGCCAGCGAGAGCTTAATTTTCCTGTGGGGCGAGCAGTTCGAGCACGCGCTGCCGCGTGAGTGTTTCCTCGACAAGGAGCGCCTCGGCCAGTTTGCGCGTGTTTTCCTTTTCCCGCTGAATCGTGCTCACCGCTTCGTGGTAAGCGGCGACAAGGAGCTCGTTAATCTCCTTTTCCGCATCCTCTTTCTCCGGCTCGTAATAAAGCTTTTTGCCCATGCCCCAATCATGAATCATTTTCCGCGCAATGCTCTTGGCCGAATCGAGGTCGCCGTTGGCGCCGTTGGTCATGTCGCCGCAAAAGATTTCTTCAGCCGCGCGTCCCCCCATCAGGACCGCCAATTGTTCGAGCAAGAATTTCCTGCCGTGAATGTTTTGATCTTCCTTTGGCAACACCGTCGTCGTTCCCAGTGCCTGCCCGCGCGGAATGATGCTGACCTTGTGCAAAGGAGGCAGCAGTGTTTTCTGCAAATAAATGATGGCGTGACCGGCTTCGTGATACGCCACGATGCGGCGCTCCTCCGGTTTTAAAACCATCGATTTGCGTTCTTTGCCAAAGCGCACCTTGTCGCGCGCCTCCTCGAGATCGGCCAGCGTGATGTGCGCCTGGTTTTTGCGCGCGCTCAAAATGGCCGCTTCGTTAATGAGATTGGCCAGATCAGCGCCTGACATTCCGGGTGTCGTTTGCGCAATCACATCCAAGGCTTCGTTCTGCGCATGCACCGGTGTGCGCCGGCTGTGCGTATTTAAAATCGCGCGCCTTCCCTTGGCGTCGGGCAATGGCACAAACACTTTGCGATCGAATCGGCCGGGCCGCAGGAGCGCTTCGTCCAAATCCTCCGGACGGTTGGTGGCGGCGATGACAATGACGCCTTCGGAAGCTTCAAAACCATCCATGGCGGTGAGGAGCGCATTGTTGGTTTGCTGCAATTCGCCGTTCTGATCAAATTTCCGGTTTTTGCCCAGGCAATCGATTTCATCGATGAAGATGATCGCAGGTTGATGTTTCCGCGCCTGACGAAAAATCTCGCGAATGCGCTTGGCGCCAACGCCCACAAAAATTTCAGTGAAATCGCTGCCGCTGGCGCTGAAGAAGCTGGCGTTGGCTTCGCCGGCGATGGCTTTGGCCAGCATGGTTTTCCCGGTTCCAGGAGGTCCAATGAGCAAGATCCCTTTCGGCAATTTTCCGCCAAGACGGCTGTACTTTTTGGGGTCGCGCAAAAAATCAATGACTTCCTGAACCTCCGATTTGGCCTCCTCGACTCCTGCCACGTCAGCGAACCGAATTGTCGGCCGATGCCGCACGCGATGCGGACCCCGCCCGCGCCCGAAGTTGAGCTGATACACCACCAATCCAATGACGAGCACGGCAATCACGAGCGTCGGCACAATGTCCATCACCTTGGAAGGTGTATTGATTTTGGGCAGGCCAACGCGCGCGGTCGATTTGGCGAGAAGCTGCTGCACCTGCGTTTCACTCAAATGCGTGGTGAGGGTGAAATCCACTTTGTTCCGCTGCGGCCCGCGCCAATAAGCCCCGGTGACGGTGTAAATGCTGTCGAAGGATCGCGGCGTCACCTCGACGGTAGCGATGGCGTTTTCTTGCAAGAGGCGTTCGAGGCGCACTCGGCTGATCTCTTCCGGACCCAGGCGCGGACGCGGAAGAAAAACAAAAATAAGACCGGCCACCACGATCAGGGCCAGCAGCGTGTGTTTAAAATGACTCGACATTTTCAATGCGTTTCAGTGCTCAAAATTTGTGTTCGCGGCTGAAGGCATGATGTGTGCCATTGAAGGCAGCGGAGCGCAAATCCGAATTTCATTTCCGAGCCGATCGCTCGACACGAATGGATCACGATTGCCAGGAAAATTGAGCGACGCGCGTTCGCCAGAATTCATTTACCGCGGAGCGCGGATCAGGAAATCCCGCAGTCCTTTCAGATCATCGGTGTTGATGAGATCGACGCCGGCTTTCCAGGAAGCTTCCCAAATCTCAGGGCGATCTGGCGCGCCCCAAAAGCGGATTTTCATCCCTTTAGCGTGCGCTTTTGAGACAATTTCGCGGAGTTGGTTTTGTTCGTCCTCCGGCATCAGTCCCATGCCGCGCCACTTAAACACTGTCCGCCAATTGTCACTCACCAACGGAATGAAGTGCGAGTTGGCATTCGTTTCGAGATCGGGCAATCGGCCGTCGAACCCGGCGTAACGCACCGTTTGCGAAAGCATCAACTCTCGCGGGCGATTGCCAGAAATGACCACCGTCACGGCATTGGTTTCTGTGCGGTCCTTTGTAAATTTTGTGAGCATCCCCTCGTAGCGCTGCAAAGTTTCATGCAAAACGCGGTATGTGGCCTCGGCCTCTGATTTCAAATCAATCAGCAGGAGAATCGGCGGCCCGTTCTGGTAAACTCGTCCACCATGCTTTTGCACGCGCTCACGCAAAGGTTCGAGATAGAGCCGCTCCAAAGTCCGCTCGGGTTTGACCGATACTCGGTCGTGCGCGACGAGCAAGCGGCCGTTCACCAGATGTATGTCCGCTTCCACACTGCAGAAACCCTGCTCGAGCGCGTCGAGCAACGGGCGTTCATGCTCGTAATCATTATGCGAATGGGCGCGGGGAAGCGGCACCGGGGCCGGCGACGAGCCCGAGTCGGCCGCGAACAAAACCAGCCCCGCCCAACCCGCCAGAGTCGAGGCCAGCCAGACGCGTAATTTGGATTTCGAGCTCAGGTTTGTGCGAGCAGTTGCCGCAACACGTACGGCAAAATGCCGCCGTGCTGGTAATATTCGATTTCAATCGGCGTGTCGATCCGGCATCGGACCGGCACCTCCTCAATCAATCCGTTGGCCCGCGTGATGCGCAGCGTCAGATCTTGTTGCGGCCGCAAATTGGCATCCAACCCGAGCACGTCATACAATTCGGCGCCGTCCAGCTTTAATGTCTGCGCGGTCGTTCCCTCCTTGAATTGCAGGGGGAGAACTCCCATGCCAACAAGGTTCGACCGATGGATGCGTTCGAAGCTTTGGGCAATGACCGCGCGGACTCCCAACAGGCGCGTTCCTTTGGCCGCCCAATCGCGCGAACTTCCGGTGCCGTACTCCTGGCCAGCAATGACGACGAGCGGCACGTCCGCGGATTGGTATTTAATGGCGGCATCAAAAATACTCAGCACTTCACCGCTCGGATGGTATTTGGTGACGCCGCCTTCCACGCCCGGGACCATCAAATTCTTGATGCGCACATTGGCAAAGGTGCCGCGCGTCATGACACGATCATTGCCCCGTCTCGATCCATAGCTGTTGAAATCGCCGACCTCCACGCCGTGCTCGATCAAATATTGGCCGGCGGGCGAACTTTTCTTTATGCTGCCGGCCGGGGAAATGTGATCGGTGGTCACGGAATCGCCGAAAATGCCGAGGGCGCGCGCGCATTTGATCGGCGCGATCGTTTGCGCGCTCATGGCAAAATTCACGAAGAACGGCGGTTCCTGAATGTAAGTGCTCTTCGGATCCCATTGGAAAACTTCGCCGACGGTCGAAGGGATTTCGTTCCATTTCGGATTTTGTTCGGCGAAATCTTTGTAGAGTTGCAGGAACACCTCGGGCTTGAGCGCCGATTGCAGGTAATCGCGAATCTCCGACAGCGAAGGCCAGATGTCGCGCAGGAAAACGGACTGACCTTGGGAATCTTGACCGAGCGGTTCCGAACTCAAATCGATGTCCACTCGACCGGCGAGCGCAAAGGCCACAACCAACGGCGGGCTCATGAGGAAATTGGCCTTGATGCTCGGATGCACGCGCGCTTCAAAATTGCGGTTTCCCGAGAGCACGCTGGCGGCGATCAAATCGTGTTTGACGATCGCGTCCTCGACGGCAGGGGCGAGAGGGCCTGAATTGCCGATGCAAGTGGTGCAGCCGTACCCCACCAGATTGAATCCGAGTTCGTCCAAATACGGCTGCAAACCGGTCTTGTTCAGATAATCGGTGACGACGCGCGAACCTGGAGCGAGCGAGGTTTTGATGACCGGGTTGACGCGCAGACCGCGCTCGACTGCTTTCCTGGCGAGCAATCCCGCTCCGAGCATCACGCTGGGGTTGCTCGTATTCGTGCAACTGGTGATCGCGGCAATCAGCACGCTGCCCTGGCTGATTTCGGTGTCGAATTCCGGAAATGCCGAACGCGGGGATTCGCTCACCGACTTGAGAGTGGGGTGCACGTCGCGCATTTCCGATTCGCTGGGAGTGACGCGCGCTTTGCGGTGGCCGTAGGATTTGTCCGATTCGACAAACGCAGGGCTGTCGCTCCGCACATGCACGCGCTTGGTCAGGTCGATGGCCGTCAGGCCATAGCCCGATTCGGCGAGTGGCTTTTGCAGCAGGTCCAAGAATGTCTGCTTGAGGGCGGGCAACTCGATTCGATCTTGCGGTCGTTTCGGCCCGGCGACACTCGGGCGCACGGTCGTAAGATCCAATTCCAGATCGGTCGAGTAATCGATTTCTCCTTTGCGCGGAATTCCGAAAAGATTCTGGGCCTTGTAATAGTTCTCGTAAATTCGGCAATGCGCTTCGCTCCGGCCGGTCGCGCGCAAATAATTCACCGATTCGGCATCGATGGGGAAGAAGCCCATGGTGGCGCCGTATTCCGGGGCCATGTTGGCGATAGTGGCTCGGTCCACGACCGGCAACGCGGCCGCGCCGGGCCCGTAAAACTCGACAAATTTTCCAACCACTTTGGCCTTGCGCAGCATTTGCGTGATGGTCAAAGCGAGGTCGGTGGCCGTCACTCCTTCCGTCAAGGCGCCTGTCAAATGGACGCCCACCACGTCCGGCGTCAAAAAGTAAACCGGTTGGCCGAGCATGCCCGCTTCCGCTTCGATGCCGCCGACGCCCCAACCGACAATTCCCAGACCGTTGATCATGGTGGTATGCGAATCGGTGCCGACGAGGGTGTCTGGATAATAAACCGGACGCGTGCCGGCTTGGTGGGAGAGGATCCCTTTGGCGAGGTACTCGAGATTGACCTGGTGAACGATGCCGATGCCCGGCGGAACCACTTTGAACGTGCTGAATGCTTGCATGCCCCATTTCAGGAATTGGTACCGTTCGCGGTTCCGTTGAAATTCGTGTTCCAAATTGCGCAAGAGCGCGTCCGCGCGCGCCGCCACATCCACCTGAACCGAATGATCCACCACCAGATCGACCGGCACGAGCGGTTCGATCACTTTTGGATTTTTTCCCAGACGAACCACCGCCGATCGCATCGCTGCCAGATCCACCAGCAGCGGCACGCCGGTGAAATCCTGCAAAACAATGCGCGCCACCACGAACGGGATTTCTTCGGTCCGCTCCGCGCGCGGTTGCCAGCGGGCCAGGGAGCGCACGCTCGCTTCAGAAACTTTCTTGCCATCGCAATTGCGCAGGACGGCTTCAAGGATCAGGCGAATGGAAACTGGCAGGCGGGAGATGGGACCGAGACCGGCGTTTTCCAGGGCGGGCAGTGAGTAAAATTGGGCCGATTGACCGTTGCCAAGGTCAAACTCCTGCAACGCGCCAAACTGATTTTGCGGTTCGTTCATAAAAAGAAAAGCGCGGCGCGCGATTCACTCACGCACCGGCGGAAAGAAGATGAAGTTTGACGGAATCGATGTCAAGAAACCGGACGGGATGCCACCACAGTCAAGAGCGCATCCTTCAGGCTCGAACAGAATGGTCCGGAGGAAAAAACTCTGCCAGCCGAACCGGACTTGCGTCGCCAGTGCGACCAAAGCGGCGTCCGAGGATCGCTGGCGTAATGGCTGGAACGTGCCCGCCCGTTTTATTTCAGCTTCGCCAACGTGTCACGGATGGCGTTGAAATTCGGAAGCTCTTTGGGCGTCGGCGTCTGCTCGCTGTATTGAATGATCCCGTTCTTGTCGATGACGAACGCGGCGCGCGCGCTGACCGCACCAAGCCCGATCAAATCCGGCAACAACACCTCGTAAGCTTCGGCGGTTTTCTTGTTCAGGTCGCTGACCAGCGTGATGCCGATTTTTTCTTTCTGGGCCCAGGCTTCCTGAGCGAACGGGCTGTCCACACTGCAGCCAATGACTTGCGCGTTGAGGCTCGCGTATTGGGAAAGCCCGGCGGTGACATCACACATTTCGGTTGTGCAAACGCCGGTGAAGGCGAGCGGAAAAAAGAGCAGAACCGTGTTTTGTTTGCCGAAATTGCTGCTCAAAGTGACATCGACAAGGCCGGTCGAAGTTTTCGATTTGAGGGTGAAGTCCGGTGCTTTGGATCCAACAGGTAGTGCCATAATTTTCAGGTGTTGTATTTTCAGTTTTTAAGTTCCGCGTTTTATAGTCCCCGCGCTTCCACGTTGTCAAACCGCGTTTCCGGGCAGGCCAGGAACATGCCTGACTGATGAACGCCCCATCATCCCGAATTCACGCCGCAAACTCCTGCCGCCACCGAAGGACTTCGCGCGCGTGTGTTTCCGGTTTCACCTTCGGCCAGATCTTTCGAATGCGGCCCTCGGGATCGATCAGAAATGAAATGCGGTGCGTGCCCATGAACTTGCGCCCCATGAATTGTTTTTCTCCCCACACTCCGTAAGAGTGCACCAGCTTCCGATCGGGATCGGCCAACAGCGGAAATGGCAGCTTGAATTTGGCGGCGAATTTCCGATGCGATTCCCTGGTGTCCGTGCTGACTCCGACGATGGCCACGTTGTGTTGGCGGAGTGCCTCAAAGGCATCGCGCAATACGCATGCTTCACGCGTGCATCCGGGCGTGTCGTCGCGCGGATAAAAATAGAGAAGCAGCCATTGTCCGTGAAAATCGCTCAAGGAAACGGTAGCGCCATTTGAATCCTGGGCTTCGAAATTCGGGGCGCGATCCCCTTCCTTGAATGGAATTGCAGCGGCCATTCGGTTCAAGATCTGGCCGCGCGGGCCGCCTCCACAAACATCCGCGCCACGCGCGTCAGCTCGGGCCAGTGGTCGTTCTCGATAATTTCCTTCTTCAACAGCGACGAGCCCGCGCCGACAGCCGCACAACCGGCCTTGAAGAAATCGCCAAGCGTTTTTAAATCGACCCCGCCTGTCGGCACGATGCGCAAATGGGGCAGGGGAGCGCGCAACGCTTTGATGTATGCCGGGCCAAGTGTGTCCGCGGGAAAAATCTTGATGAAGTCCGATCCCGCTTCGTGCGCCAGCTGCGCCTCGGTTGGCGTGTAAGCCCCAAGCATCACCGGACGATCAAAAGCATGCGCGGCTTCGGCAATTTCCGGGCGGAGGATGGGGCTTACGACAAATTGTGCGCCGGCGGCGATGGCCGATCGCGCGGTGTCGGCATCGAGCACCGTGCCGACGCCGATCAAACCGCGATCACCGAATTGCCGCGTTGCCACGCGAATGCCATCGATGGCATTGGGCGTGGTCATGGTGATCTCGACGGCGATGACGCCGCCATCGAAAAGCGCTTCGGTCAAAGGCAGCACTTGTTCGGCTCGTGGCGCGCGTACCACGGCGATGACCCCTGGATCGGTCAGCCGGGAAATGATTTGGGCGCGTTGGGACATGTTACGGCTTTTTCTTCAACATCTCATCGCGGCGCGCTTTGAATTCTGAGCCGAATTTCCAATCGGGCTTGTGCAACCCCTCCGCCACACGCCAGCCGACTTCGAACAACAATTGAGCATCCTCAGCGCAACCGCGCAGGTCCCAGTCCGGTTTAATCTCATCCGAAACTTTGTGATAATCCTTGTCGGTGTACTCATCCAGACGCTGCTTGCCCCAGCCGGGAGGTTTGCCGATGACATCGTCGCCCATCTTGAGGTAGAGGGCGGGAACACCTTGTTTGGCGAATTCAAAATGATCCGAGCGGTAGTAATAACCTTTTTCCGGCTGCGACTCGGGCAGAACGACGCGATTTCGCGTAGCGGCCACTTCGCGCAGCGCATCTTCCAACGTGTTCTGACCGATGCCAACGACGTTGATATCGCGAGTCGGACCGAACGTGCCCATGTTGTCCATGTTGATGTTCGCCAGCGTGCGTTCGAGCGGATAGAGCGGATGCGTGGCGTAATACTTCGCGCCGAGCAATCCCTGCTCTTCCGCGGTGACGGCTGCGAACAAGGTTGTCGCTTTCGGGCCAGGGCGAAGTTTCGTAAAGGCTTCGGCAATTTCAAGCAACGCCGCCGTGCCCGTGGCATTGTCAGCAGCTCCATTGAAAATCTGATCGCCGCTCAATTTGGAATTGCGTCCGAGATGATCCCAATGCGCCGTGTAGATGACGTAATGATTTTTCAGCGCGGGATCGGCGCCGTCGATTTTGGCGATGACATTTTTCGATTCCACCTCCCGGAGGGTATTGCGGACGGTGAAATCGGCGCGGATGCCGAGTGGGACGGGTTTGAAGTTTTTGTTCAGGGCCGATTGTTTCATGGCCTCAAAATCCTTGCCGGCTGCGGCGAAGGTGGCTCGCGCCCGATCCAAACTGAGCCAGCCGGCCACGGCAATCGGTTCCTGATCGCGATGTTTGAGATCGAAATTCTCCGTGCCCCAACTGTTGATGACCACAAAGTAGGGATAACCGGCCGGGCCGGTTTCATGGATGACCAGCGCGGCGGCCGCCCCTTTCTCGCGCGCGATTTCATATTTGTAAGTCCAGCGGCCGTAATAGGTCATTGCTTTCCCTTTGAACATTTTGTCGTCGAGCTTCGAAGGATCGCTCGCATCGGGCACGGGAGGATCATTCACGAGCATGACCAATGTTTTGCCGCGCACATCGACGCCTTTGTAATCGTCCCAGCCATATTCCGGCGCCACCACGCCATAACCAACGAAGACAAGCTCGGAATCTGTGACCTTGACCTCGGGTTTGTAGAGTGAAGACCATGCGACGTAATCCTGCGGGTGCTGCAGATTGGTGCGCGACTGCCCCGAGGCAAAGGCGACCTGCGCATCCGACTTGTAACCCATCATTGGAACTTTTTGAATGAACGTGCCATCCGGGTTGCCCGGCTTGAGGCCGAGCGCTTGAAATTGCTTGATGAGGTAATCGACGGTGAGTTCCTCGCCTTTGCTGGCTGGAGCGCGTCCCTCGAATGCATCCGAGGCCAGCACCTGGATGTGCCGCATCAGATCGGCGGCATTGATCGTCGCAGCAGCCGAGCGGGATGCATCTGCGGCGTGAGCTTGCCTTGAGCAAGCAAAAGCCAACAAAAAAATGACATTAAAGAAAAAGGCGCGCCGCGCACTTGCATTCGATCGCGGCAGCGGCCTGTCCCATTTTCCAGAGGAAGGGGAGTTCACGTTCGACTTCGAGTTCGACTTCGAGTTTGAGTTGGAATTGGATTTCGAGTTCATGAGATCGACTGGAGTTTCTTGAGCAAGGACCTCAGGTCAGTTTTGTCCGCCGGCATGGCGATAGGCTTCGGCCAGCAAAGAAATCGGATGCGCCACGCGCAGCCGCATGCCGCGCGCGCGCGCGCCATTCATAATCTG
>JBFMDG010000026.1:0-22595 GCA_040754135.1 Verrucomicrobiota bacterium | reverse complement strand
CCGGGAAATCCAGGAGTCGCGGGATCAACTCAATCGCGCCATCGCGCGCGTCATGATCATGGAAGACATGAAGACGCTGCGGAAAACCTTTCTCCTGGAACGCGGCTTGTACAACAAGCCAGGCGACGAAGTGCCGGCCGCCGTTCCGGCGAGTCTGCCATCATTGCCGCCCGAGGCTCCGGCCAATCGGCTGACCCTGGCGCATTGGCTTGTCTCGCCGCAGAATCCGCTCGCCGCGCGCGTGACCGTGAACCGCTTTTGGCAACACTTCTTCGGCACAGGACTGGTCAAAACCCCCGAGGATTTTGGCGTGCAAGGAGAATTCCCGGTGCACCCGGAGTTGCTCGAATGGCTGGCCTCGGATTTTATCCGTTCCGGTTGGAACGTGAAGCAGCTCTGCTGCGCGATCGTGACGAGCGCCACCTATCGTCAATCGTCGAAAGTCACTTCCGCTTTGCTTGAAAGAGATCCCGAAAATCGCCTGCTCGCGCGCGCCCCGCGCTATCGATGGCCCTCCTGGATGATTCGTGATCAAGCCCTCGCCGCCAGCGGCCTCCTCGTGTTCAAGCAGGGCGGCCCGCCCGTCAAACCTTACCAGCCGCCCGGCGTCTGGGAGGAAGCAACCTTCGGCAACAAAAAATATGTCACCGATGCCGGCGAGAAATTGTATCGACGTAGCCTCTATACGTTCTGGCGCCGCATCGTTGGGCCCACCTTGTTTTTTGATTCGGCTCCGCGGCAGGTTGCACGGTCAAGCAACTCCGGACCAATTCACCCCTGCACGCCCTGGCCACTTTGAATGACATCACCTATGTCGAAGCGGCACGCGCTCTGGCGGAACAGGTTTGCCTCGAAGTTCCAGGCCCCGCCCCCGCGCGCATTCATCGCGCGTTCGAACGCGTCCTGTCCCGTCCGCCTGCGCGCGAGGAAAGTTCCATTCTGCGCGCCGCGTTCGAACGGTTGCAGCGCGAGTTTGCCGCCGATGCCGCCGCCGCCGAAAAGTTTTTATCCGTGGGCGAATCGAAGCGGAAGATGCATTCCAACCCTATCGAGCATGCGGCGCTCACCGGTGTCTGCAATTTGATTTTCAACCTCGATGAAACGCTGACCAAAGAATAGCCATGGATCCTCGGCGCGAAAACGAACGTCACATCACTCGGCGCGAATTCTTCGGACGCACCGCTTGCGGGCTGGGCACCGCCGCGCTCGGCTGGCTGCTTCACCGCGATGGCTTTGCGGCCGCCGATGACGCGCGTGCTGCCGTAGCGCGATCGACTTTGGGACGGCTGCCGGGACTGCCCCACTTTGCGCCGAAAGCCAAGCGCGTGATTTACCTCTTCCAAAACGGAGGACCAACGCACGTCGAATTGTTCGATTACAAGCCCGCCCTGCAAAAACTCCATGGCACACCGGTACCGGAAGAGGCCGTGGCCGGAAAACGTTTCAGCACCATGACGGGCAATCCCAAAGGCAAAGTCTTGCTCGCGCCAGTCGAACCGTTCCATCAACACGGCCGTTGCGGCGCTTGGGTCAGCCGCTTCCTGCCTTACACCGCGCAAATCGTCGATGACCTCTGCTTCATCCGCAGCATGCACACCGATGCCATCAACCATGCGCCGGCCATTTCCTTTTTGTTGAGTGGCGGACAAATCCCCGGCCGGCCGACCATCGGCGCCTGGCTGACCTACGGCCTCGGCAGCTTGACCGACAATCTCCCCGCATTTGTCGTTATGACATCCGTCAGCAAAGGCACGACGTGCGGTCAGATTTTTTACGATTTTTATTGGGGCGCAGGATTTCTTCCCTCGCGCTTTCAAGGGGTCAAATTCCGCGGCAGCGGCGATCCCGTGCTTTATCTTTCGAACCCCGATGGACTCAGCCCAAAAATGAAACGCGGCATTCTCGACGACATCGCGCGCATGAATGAATTGAAGCTGCGCGATTTCGGCGATCCGGAGATTGCGACGCGCATCGCGCAATACGAAATGGCCTTTCGCATGCAATCGAGCGTGCCGGAGCTCACTGACATTTCAAAGGAGCCGCCCGAAGTTCTCGCCATGTATGGCCCGCAAGTGAAGGAGCGTGGCACCTTCGCTCATAATTGCCTCATGGCCCGGCGCCTGATCGAACGCGGGGTTCGTTTCGTGCAGGTCATGCATGCCGGCTGGGACCAGCACAACAGCCTCACCACCGAGCTCTACGCGCAATGCCTCGATACCGACCAACCGTCGGCTGCGCTGGTCAAGGATTTGAAAGCGCGCGGGTTGCTCGATGATACCCTCGTCATTTGGGGCGGCGAGTTCGGCCGGACGCCCTTTATCCAGGGAAATCTCGACGATCGCAAACGCTGGGGGCGCGATCATCATCCTTACGCATTTACCGTTTGGATGGCTGGTGGCGGTGTGAAAGCAGGGTTGACCTACGGCGAAACCGATGAACTGGCGATGAATGTTGCCAGCGATCCGGTCCACGTGCATGATTTTCAGGCCACACTGCTGCACCTCCTCGGCATCGATCACGAACGCCTCACTTATAAATTCCAGGGCCGCAATTTCCGCCTCACCGACGTGCACGGTCACGTCGTGCGCGATCTACTCGCATCCTGACCCGGCGTCCAGGCAGTTGATCTCGAGTCAATGAGGGGAAATTCTTTTGTAGCCTTGCTTCCATTGAAAATCGGTTGCTTCACAATCGACTTGGCTTCGGGGCGGGGGCGCCTCGAAGTGCGCCCGGGGCGGGCGCGCTCCCCGGTCACTGCTGCGCAGCTCCCCAACTCCGCGGGCCGGAAAACATTTGGCCACTTCCACTTTGAAGCGCGCCTTTAATTTACTCGATGGCCTTCTGCATCTGCGCTTCAAGGGCCGTGGCAATGCGAGCTTCCGTTTCCTGCAAATGCGCGCGTGTGGTCAGGTCGGTTAACGCAGCATTCTTCAGGGCCTTCTCGATGGAAGTGCGAATCTGTACCAGACTGGCCCGCGCGAGTGTGGTGGCGTCTTCCGGCGCGTTGCCTGAACGAAGCGTCAGGCGAATCAAACGCTTGAGATGCTCGCGTTGCAGGTTGCGGCGCAAACTCGGAATGACTGCCGGGCCCTGATCCACTTCGGACCAGATCGAGTCATTGATTCCGGTGAACACGTCCGCCATCGTAAACGGCTTTTCGCCCGGCTTGAAACGGAGTTCGTTATCGAGAATGCGCGCCAGCGTGATCGGACTGAAGAGACGATCCAGCACGGCGCGCTGCATGTTCAGCACCGAGTCGTGCCACGGATAATCGATGCGCGACACCTCGAACAAGCCTCCGATTCCGGCCAAAGACGGCAACCGTTCCGCCGCCAGTTTGTTCAAAACGCCGGGCGGCAATTGAAACGCCTGTTCACTGAAGGCGTGCCGCCTCAGGAATTCCAGAGCCTCGCGCTGTTTGTCCGCGGCAACCGGAATGTAGGGCGGTCGTCCGTTGGGATCGCCCACGTGGTCGCGATGATGATAAACGCCGCCCACGAATTTCGAGCCGGTCATTAGGCTGCGATAATATTCGTTCAGGCCGCGGCCCAAGGCGCGTCGCAGCACCTGGTAACCTTCGCCAGGCCGGGCAAGTTTCGATTCCATGCTGGTCCAGAGCTCGTTGATGATGCTGATGCGCTTGCGAAAGTAAGCCAGCGGATCGGCGGCTTGATCAAACTGGTTGACGAGCGGATCGATGGCCGCAGCGGAGTAGGTGCCCAGGGCGTCTTCATCCGTTGCGTAGGGCAGATGGGGATCGGCGGAGCGCGACGCCACTTTCGCCAGCTCTGCCGCTTCATCGCCGTTGATCGGCTTGTAAGCGTATTCGATCGCCCAATAATCGTATGGGCCTAGCGTGATCGGAACGAAGTGTCCTTGCTTCTCTCCCTTGCCCGCCAGAACGATCGGGTTGTAATCCATCACCGACGCCGATTGGCTGAGCTCGGAAGTTTTCGAGACGTCGTGCAGCTCCGAATCCTGGAGAATCGTGCTCGCGCGGAAATTGTGGCGCAGCCCGAGCGTGTGGCCGACTTCGTGGGCGGTCACCTCGATAATGAACTCGCGCATCAGTTTTTGCTCGAGCTCGGGAGTGAGCGCGCCACGAGCGTCAAGGACACTCGCGCCAAAGGCCGCCTGATGCGCCAGCCCGTCGGCATAATCGCAAAGGAAACGGCCGTTCCGGCTCAGGGCCGCGGCAAACGGAGAGGCATTCTCAAACGAAGCCGGCGCCACCGGCGCGACAAATTCTTCCGCTTGCCGCCGGACTGAACGGATGATGCCTTCGCTGAAACCGATGTCCGCGTCGTAAATCTGGCCCGTGAACGGATTGGCGCGCGACGGCCCGATGGCGAACGAGGCATCTACACCGGCAAACCAGCGGATGGTGTTGTAGCGCGTATCGGCCGGATCCCAATCGGCGTTATCGGGCTGCGTTTTCACCACAATGGCTTCCTTGATCCCGATTTTCTCGAAGGCCTTGTTCCAAAGAAGCACGCCTTCCTTCATCCATTCGCGGTATTCGACAGGAATCGTGTTTTCCAGCCAGAACACAATCGGCTCCTTGGGCGGCGACAGCGGCGCGCCCGGATCCTTTTTTTCGATATGCCAGCGGTTGATGTAACGGCGATAGGGCGAGGCGGGCCGGTCGGACGTGAAGTCCTGCTGAATGGTGATGAAATGGCCGACTCGATCATCGGCCAGGCGCGGTTTGTAATTCGTGTCCTTCAAGGTCGAGAGATCGTACTTCACCACCATCGGAATGCTGCGCGCGTCGGGCAACGTGATGGAAGGAGTGCGCGGGTTGTCCGAGGTGTAGTGGAGCGCGATTTCGAGCAGCACGTTTTCCGGGAAGGGCTTGACCGCATTGACGTGGCTGTTGCTTTTGTCGAAGCGATATTCGGACGGCTTGTAAACCTCTTTCAGCGCCTGCGCCAGCGCGGGCAGATCAGCGACAAATAGATCAGCCACATTGATCAGAATGCTCTTGCGCTCCGGATGCGGTTGCGACTGGATGCGCGCGGAGCCGAGAATCGAGTTCGGAAATGACCGGGCCGTGGCGCGCTCCGCCGGTGATCCCGGCGCGGCGGTGAAGACAGGATTCTTAATGATCCATTGCACGTTCTTCCCGACCCGCTTGAAGAAGAACGGAAAATCGTTCCACATCTGCGCCGCATACAAGCCGCGCTCGCCCACCGATTGATCGACACTGCTGGCGAAAAGAAAGATTTTGTCGATCTGGTCCGGACGGATTTCCATCAGCACTTTGTTCTCGTCGGCTTTGCGATAGAAGGTGAAGAAGCCTTTCAACACTTCCATGTCTTTGACCACCTCATCGAACGGCTTGTCGTCTTCCGGCTTTTTCTCGGTCTTCTTGGCGTCGCTCTTCTGCGCCGTTTTTGGTTTTGCGGAATTCGCTTTGGGGCTGGCCGCGGAAGCCCGGACCGTTTTGGAAGCGGCGGCATCCTTGGTCGTGGCGGCGGGCTGGGTGGCGCAGCCAAATCCGAAAGGGATGGCGACCGATAAAACGATCGCGATGATGGCGTAAAGCTCTCTCTTCATGTTTTTATTTAAGTAAATAAGGCCCGGAGCTTACCCACGCCATGAACCCGGAGCAACCCTTCATCTGCGCTCAATCGATCATGCCTCGGGCATCTCCTCCTTCAAATCCTTTGTCGTCAACTTTGTCGAAAACTTTGTCGAACCTTTGTCGAACCTTCGTCGAACCCAAATCTCAATCTCCAACCTCAAGAAGCATCGCGGAATTGGGTTGGCAAATTGGCACGGCTCCGATCAACAGTCATTGCATCTGGAGCAATTCTCACCCTGTCAAAGAAGTTTGGGACGAATTTTGGGGCGTAGTTTGGGACGAAGTTTAACAGGCCAGGAAGCGGAACTCAGCCGAATTTTCTGGTCAGCCGGTGTGCGTCATAAGCCCGGCGCTGGGCCGAGTTCATCTTTTCGAAATCGGGCGATCCATCGGCGCGTTGTGGCCAGCCGGGAACTCCGTTCGATGGAGACGGCTGCTCCGCTTTTGCCGGCGTTGCTTGCGCGGGCGCAGGCTCGGTACGAGCCGGCGTTCGGGCGAGCGGATTGTTCGCCACCACGACGGAACTGCGCCGTGTTGTTTGCGCGTCGTAACTCATCGCCTGATCGGTCAGCTTGAGATCGTCGTCGAGAGCGCGGTGCGGCTGGATGCCTTTGGCCTGGAGCACGCCGTGATAAGCGCGCACCGCTTCCTCGGGGGAAATGCGTCCGTCGGTAATCAGGCGAAGCATTTCGATAAAGGCGAGTTGATGTTCGGCGTTATTGATTTTCCGGCCGAACAATGCGACGCGCGCGCCGTATTTCTGCGCGTCGTGAATCAGCTTGAAAGCGTCGTAGGTCGTGCCCGCGCTTCCGCCGAGAATGCCGACCACGAGATTGGGATCGTATTGCGCCAGCTCTTCCATGGCGCGCGGGCCATGGTAAACAATTTTCAAAAAGAGCGGGCGGCCGGATTCGGGCACGCCGGCCAGGGTGCGAATGATATTGTCGTTGATGAATTCACCCAGTTTTTCAGGGGCGATGCCGCTGGCGATGTTCGGGTCGAACACTTCGAGAAAGTGCCTGAACTTTTTCCGCTCGGCCTCTTCGCGAAACTGTTTGTACCAGAGCAACGCTTCCCGATCCTGTTCGAGGTCGTTGACGAACGTGATCGAATAAAGGCCGAGATTGGCGCCGGGGAAATGTTCCGCGGAACGATCGCATTCGATCTGGCCGCATTGAATCTGATCGATGGTGGCGCTGCGAAAGGGTTGCGAAGCTTCGCGGGTGTAACAGCCGTGACGAATCGCCCAGACATCCGTGGTGTCATTGGCCCGCGCGGCGGGAGTGACGAGGGAATCGTTGAAGAGTCCGTCCTTGATCGTGAGTTGTTCGTTCACGTAGGCGCTCATGAGCATGATGTCGATGAGGCCTTGATGAACGACTTCGCGGATGATGTCGAGGAACTCGGGCAGATTGCGGTAGCCGAATTCATCGCGCGTCCAGAGTTCCGGGGAGAATTGCGCGGGACGCGAGCCGCGCGCCGACAGATATCCGCGCGGGCCCGGTGCGCGAACTCCGAAGGCCATATCGGCGTCCTTCGCATCGGCAATGATGAAAGCGCGCGAACTGCGGCTGGCTTTGATCTCGGCGAGTTTTTGGTCGAGCGATTTCATTCCGTCAATTAGCCCATTGAGGCCTCGTCACACCTTTACGCCTTCACTTTGGCGAGCGTTTCCTGGAGCGCTCTGGCCGACTGCTGCAGGCCCATCAGTTCTTTCGGCCACAATTTGATTTCGACGTGTTGCTCGACTCCGCGGCGGCCCACGACGGATGGGACGCTTAAACAAATGTCACGAATGTCGTAAGCGCGTTGCACGAGCGAAGACACCGGAAGCAAACAGCGTTTATTCAGGAGAATCGCATGGATCACATCGCGAATGGCCATTCCGACGGCCCAGCCGGCGCCTCCCTTCTTTTTAATCACCTCCGCCCCGCTGCCTTTGGTGCGTTCGAAAACGGCATTTTGAAAACCGGGCGTGCACTCGGATAACCCGGCCAGCGGCAACCCATTCACAGTGGCGCTCGACCAGATCGGCACCATCGAATCGCCATGTTCACCGAGGATCAATGCCTTGACCTGCGTCGGAGCAAGCTTCAGTTCATCGGCAATGAAGGAACTGAAGCGCGAGGTGTCGAGCATGGTGCCAAGCCCGATCACCTGTGGCCAGGGCAACCCGAGCCGTTCCACCGCGATTTGCGTGAGGATGTCCACGGGATTCGAGACAACAAAGACGATCGCGTCCTTCCGCGTGCCCGCGGCTTTGATGCTGTCGAGAATCTGAACGAAGAGCGCGACGTTGCGGTTGATGAGGTCGAGGCGCGATTCATCCGGCTTGCGCCGCAATCCTGCGGTGATGAGAAAAATGTCGCTGTCGGCGGCGCGTGCGTAATCGCCCACGTAAATACGCTGGTCGCCGGCGAAAGCCGAACCGTGGAGCAGATCGAGCGCTTCGCCTTCCGCCAGGGCTTGATTGGCATCGATGATTTGTTGTTCGGCCACGAGGCCGCCGCATTGCAGCGCGAAAGCGGCGCAGGAACCGACGCGTCCGCCGCCGCCGATGATGGTGACTTTCATAAATGGGAAATGGAAATGGCCAAGAACCCGCGCGAGGCCGATCGGGAGTGCTGCCGCCCTTCGCGGCCGGTGCAACGGCAGCGGGTTTTCAACAGCCCAATCGTTTGGCGTTCGAACAATTTCATTTCATTTCGGGATCTGGCTCATGATCTGATCCGTGATGGCCTGCACCGCGGCTTCCGCTTCCGCGTCATAGCCCGTGACCGCTTCCTGTTTCGCCGGGATGGCGCAGGCGACGCCGGGGCGCCACTCGTTGTTGTCGCACAATTCGCATTCCTTCAGTCCGTGGCGCGGATCGGGAATGCCGAGGCTTTGTTTGATGTTGAGCAAATCCTGCAATTGTCCCGGAGTGAATGTATTGGGAGTGCGCCCGAGCTGCGCGGCCACCAGCACCGTGCGGCAATAGGCTTCGAGAATTTCCATCTTGAAATAGGCATCCTCGACATCGACGTGGCTCCAGGCGACGACGCCGTGATTGGCCATCAGAACGGTGTTGTGTTTGTCCACGAGATCGGCCACGAGCTTGCCCATTTCCGGCGTGCCCGGGGTGCGATAAGGTGCGATGGCGACGGACGCGAACACTTCGTACTCGGGAATCATGCAGGTGGGCGGCTCAACACCGGCGACGGCAAATCCAGTGGAATAAGGCGGATGACAATGAACGGTGGCCACGGCGCGCGGCTGTCGTTTCATGATCTGCAGGTGCATCAGAATTTCGCTGGTGCGCTTTTTGGCGCCGGCGAGCTGGTTGCCTTCGAGATCCACCAGGCACATGTCGGCCGGTTTCATGAACCCTTTGCTCACCAACGTGGGCGTGCAAAGAGCGATGTCTTCACCGACGCGAATGGCGATGTTGCCGCCGTTGCCATCCACGTAGGCCCGCTGCCAAAGCCGCCGTCCCACCTCGCAGATTTGTTCCTTGAGCGCGTGAATTTTTGGCGATTGAAAGAACGCTTCGATTTCGGCTTTGGAACTCTTCGAGGTGACCGGTTTCGCGGGTGCAGATTCTGCGCTGGAAGCGGCTGGCCGTCCGGGGCGCCCTTCCAGGTCGCGCAACAAATCGCGAGCCGAAGGAGTGAGAATGGCATCGCCGGGGAGGTGCTCGACTGTCCCGCCTTTGCGGAGCAAATCTTCGATATCCTTGGCGCTGATGACAGTTTTCATGGAATGGAATTTCGGGAAGCACGCGTCGAGTGCTTTCGTAATGCAAAACTTAAAGATTTGAAACCGGTCCGGCCGGCGGCTCCGTTTGTTCGACCTGAAGAACGCGTGTCGGCGCGATTCCCACAATCAGCGCGTTTGAACCGTAAGGATTGAATGCTTCGTTGCATTGGCCGGGACATCATTGCAGAAAGGGGCTGTAGAAAATCTCGTCCACAAGCGCGGCGTTGATCGCGTCGATGGGTGTGGCCTGATCAAATGGCGAAGCGGCTTCGCGGCCTTCGACAAAACCGATGGTCTGCCCGACGCCTCCGCCGAGGTTGTCATACACCACGAGGCTGGGTTCTTTGCTCATGCCGGGCGGTGTTTCGGTGCCGCTCTGAAAATGCTCGCGCGTGAATGGCGATACGATCAGCCAGCGCCCGCCTTCGAGGGCAGGCACCGTTTTGCACAGCGTGACGCGACCGATGACCGTTCCGAGCCTCATAAACGCGCCAAGAGCAATGGGCAATGGGCAATGGCAATGGGCAGACTGGCCCACGCCGAATTCGGCCGTGTTCTCGTGCTGGTTTGCCTGTTGACGATTTGTTGCATCATTTACACCGGCACTCCGGGTACTTTCTCGTCCACCACGCCAATGATCATCCAGCGGACCGGGCTTTTATCGTCGCCGACCGCTTTGCGCGCCGCGGCGCCATCGGAGGAAATAATGACGCGCTGATGCAATCCGGCGCCATGGGCATCGATGGCCACCTGCGGTGAGCCTTCCGCATCACCCGCTTGATTGATCGGTTGACAAATGACCAGCCGCCAGCCCTCGAAACTCGGATGCTTTCGAGTGGCGACTACATTGCCTTCAACGCGTGCGAGGAGCATGGGGTTTGTTAAATGGTTAAATGGTTAAATGGTTAAATGGGGCGTGGCCATTGATCGCTAAACCGTTCAGTTTTTCAACCCACGTAACTCTTGTAACTTTTTTAACCATGTAACTCATTTAACTTTTGTAACTCCGCGCTAGTAAATCCTCAGGTTATCGACCATGACGCAGCGGCGGACGCGGCAGAATGTTTTTGGGTTCGTCACTCCTTCGCCAGTGGGTGTGGCGATGCTGTAGCTGAGATAGCCTTCTCCACCGAGCCCGAGCCCGGCCATGCAAGGTCCGTTCTTCACAAACAAAGTGGTGTCGAGCGCGCGCGCCATGGCGGTCATGTGCTCGACATCGTGCGAGTGAATGATCGAGGTGTGCTTGTAATTGTGCTCGGCTTCGCGCGCGTGTTCGATGCCTTCTTCCACGCTTTTGACGCGCACGATCGGGAGGAAAGGCATCATCTGTTCTTCAACCACAAACGGGTGTTTGACCTCCGTTTCGGCGAACAACAGTTCGGTTCCGGCCGGAACGGTCACGCCCGCGGCTTTGGCCAGCACGCTGGCGTCCTTGCCGATGAAATCTTTGTTGACAGAAGCGTGCGGGCAACCGCCGCCTTCCCCCGGTTTGAAAGTGAACGCCGCTTTGGTGAGCGCATCCAATTGCGCGTTGTTCAATCGCACGGCCGCGGCTTTTTCCATTTCGGCCATCAGCTTGTCGGCAATCGTTTCCAGCGCGAACACTTCCTTTTCGCCGATGCACAAAAGATTGTTGTCGTAGGCGGCTCCTTGAATGATCGCTTTGGCCGCGCGTTTCATGCAGGCCGTGTCGTCCACCAGCACTGGAGGATTGCCGGGGCCGGCGCAAATGGCGCGCTTGCCGGTCTGCATCGCGGCCTTCACCACGCCGGGACCGCCCGTCACCAGCAACAGCCGCACGGCTTCGTGACCGCACATAGCCTTGAATGAATCGAACGTCGGCTGCTCGATGATCGTGACGAGATTCTGAATGCCGGTTTCGCGTTCGATGGCTTTATTGAATTCCCGCACCGCAGTGGCCGCGCAACGGGCTGCGGCCGGATGCGCGTTGAAAACCACGGCATTCCCGGCGGCGACGATGTTCACGATGTTGCCGCTCAACGTTGGAATCGAATGGGTCGAGGGCGTGACCGCGCCGACAACGCCGAACGGTGTGTATTCTTCGAGAGTGATGCCGTGATCACCGCTGAGCGCGTCCGGGTGCAGCCACTCGACGCCCGGGACGAGCTTGATGATTTTGAGTTTCTCGATCTTATGGTCGAGCCGCCCGATTTTCGTTTCATCGAGTTCGAGTTTGCCCCACGGCTCGGCATTGGCATCGCAAAGGGTTTTGACGATCTCCACAACTTTGCGGCGCGCATCCACGCCTTTCTTCTGCAATTGCAGGAAACCGTGGTGAGCGGCTTCGCATGCTTCGTTGGCATCGGCAAACACGCCGTAACTGCCGCTCCGCCTGACGCTGCCGCCGGTGGGTTGGCTGTTGCCGTGCCCATTGCAGTGACACGCCGGTTTACTCGACACGGGAGCGGCCCCGGGAGGAGTCCCCTGGCCCAGGCGACCCAGAACTTCGGTGACGATATCTCGAATCAAGGCTTCGTTCATGATGCGCTTCAGGTTTTCGAGGTGTAAATCTGGCGGCCGAGCACATCGACCGTATCGACGATGCCGATGATGACCGCGTCCACAGGGGCATCCTTCAGATTCGGCGCCAGGCGCGCGGAACTGCCCTGGCAAAACAGGACCAGTTCGCCGACGCCCGCGCCGACGCTGTCCACGGCGACGATGGTATTGATGCCGGGGCGGAATTGGGTCGGATCTTTTTCATCGACGAGCTGGGGCCGGAGCAGGAGCAGCTTGCGACCGCTCATGCTCGGATCTTTTTTCGTCGAGACCACCGATCCTTCGACTCGGGCCAGAAACATAGGTTTAGGCGGAATGCTGAATGCCGGATGGAAAACCGCGCCGCAGCAAACGGGACGGCGGCTTGCATCCGCATCCGGTGTTATTTCGCGGCCGGTTTCTTCGGCAGAACGGTCACCACATCGCCATGCGGCCGCGCGATGACATGCACGCTGACGAGATCGCCTTTGATGGCTTTGATCGCTTGCGCGCCGGCGTCGGTGGCGGCTTTCACAGCGGCGACATCGCCGACGACGGTGGCGGTGACGAGCGCATTGCCGACCTGGACCATGGGGCCGACGAGTTCGACGTTGGCGGCTTTGAGCATGGCGTCGGTTCCCTCGACGAGAGCGACGAGGCCGCGGGTTTCAATCATTCCAATTGCTTGACTTGCCATAAATGAACTGAGTTTGGGTGTTGAGTATTGAGAGAAAATTTAATTGGCGGTTGCGGCTGAGTTTTCCAGGAGCCGGCGCGCTTCGCGGGCCACCACGAGTTCTTCGTTGGTGGGGATGACAAAAACTTTCACGGGCGATTCCGGCGCGCTGATGAGCGCTTCCGTGCCGCGCGTGGCCAGATTTTTTTCCGGATCCAATTGAATTCCCAATTGATCGAGGTGGCGGCAGATGGCCTCGCGCAGTTCCGCGCGGTTTTCGCCAATGCCAGCCGTGAAGACGAGCGCATCGGCGCCGTTCAGTTCGGCGAGATAGGCGCCGATCCAATGGCGGGCTTGTTGCACAAAGACGTCGAGCGCGCGTTGCGCGGCTCTGTTTCCCTGGCCGGCTTGCGATTGGATATCGCGAATGTCATTCGAAGCACCGCCCGACAGGCCTTTCAAGCCGCTCTCTTTGCAAAGCTGCCGTTCCACTTCCTCCAGGCTGAGTTGCAGAGTGCGCATGATGAAAGGCACAGCGAAAGCATCGAGATCACCCACGCGATTGTTATGGGGCAGACCGGATTGCGGACTCATCCCGAGACTGTTGCCGATGGCAACGCCGTTCAGGATTCCTGAGATCGAGGAACTGCCGCCGAGATGACAGGAGATCACCCGCAGGTCCGGTGGTTGGACTGCAGTCTTGCCGCCATCGAGATAAAGCCGCCGGCTGCGCTCCGCCACGTCGTCGCGCCCGAGCAACTCCGCCGAGCGTTCGGCGATGAATTTGTGGCTCGCGCCATGAAAACCCCAACGGCGCACGCCCGCTTGATGCCATGACTCCGGCACCGCGTAACGCATCGCCGCTTCCGGCGCGTATTGGTAAAAGGCCGTTTCGAACAACCCGATGAGTGGCGTCGAGGGCATCCGTTGAGCGAACAGCCGGATGCCGGTGATGTAAGGCGGGTTGTGCGCGGGGGCGATGCCGTTGTACTCCTCCATCGCTTTCACCACACCTTCGTTCAAGCGCACGCAACCACTGACGCCGCGCGCGAGAACGGTTTTGAAGGCTACAGCCGAAAGGTCTTTCTCGCCGCTGATATGTCCGGCCTCTCGCAATTGAGCCAGGCAATCCTCGATCGCTTTCGAATAATCGGTCACGCGCTCGAAGCCGCCCTTGTGAAGCATTTGCTCCCGGTCATTCGAAAAGTCGAACAGCCGCCATTTGAGCGAAGTCGAGCCGAGATTGGCGACGAGGATCTTCATCCATTCAAAATTCAAAATTCAGAGTTCAAAAGGCAATTGCCCGAGCCGCATAGGCTCGAACGTCGGCCATTTTGAATTCTCCTTTTCCATTTTGAATTTCACTGCAGCCACTTGCCGAGATCGGCGAGGCCTTCGTGCGGACGCGGAATCACCTGCACGCTGACCACCGTGCCCACTTGCGCGGCCGCGGCAGCGCCGGCATCGGTGGCCGCTTTGACCGCCGCCACGTCGCCGCGAAAAAAGGCCGTGACGTAGCCGCTGCCGATTTTTTCCCAGCCGGTGAGGGTGACGTTGGCCGCTTTGAGGGCGGCGTCACTCGCTTCGAGCAAAGCGCAGAGCCCTTTGCATTCAATCATTCCAATGGCTTGTTGAGGCATAAATTTTTTCCGTGAATCTTTGTTGAATCGAATGGGTTACTTGGCCGGTTTCGCCGGTTCGCCGACGAACGCTTTCAGCAAATCTTCGTGCGGGCGGGCCAGGATATGGGAGCTGACCAGTTCGCCGACTTTGCTGGCGGCTTTTGCTCCGGCATCCACGGCCGCTTTCACGCTGCCGACATCGCCGCGGGCCAGGACTGTAATCAGGCCGCCGCCGATCTGGATGGTTTTGACGAGGGTGACGTTGGCCGCTTTGACCATGGCATCGCTGGCTTCGACGCTGCCGACGTATCCTTTGGTTTCAATCATTCCGAGTGCTTCGCTCATTGTGGGTTCCTTTCGTTAATCGAGGATTTTTAATTTCACTTCAAAAGTTCGCATGGCGTGTCCGGCTGCAGGTTGCAGGCGTTGCCTTCATCGGTGTCGATGTGCACTTCGAGTTTGAAGCTCTTGTCCACGCGGACGAGCATCTTATCGAGAGTCAAGGCGCAGGGACCTCCAATTCGAAGTTTCATTTCATCGCCATTCTTCACTCCGTAAAACTCTGCATCATCCGGATGCATATGCACGTGGCGGAGAGCGCGAATGACCCCTTGCGACATTTCAAAAAATCCGGCAGGCCCCATAAGCATCGCCCCGGGAGTATTCGCGATGTTGCCAGACAAGCGCAGCGGAATTTCAAATCCCAGCGCAATGGCATCGGTATAGGCGAGCTCGACCTGGTTCAGGGTGCGGCACGGACCCAAAATGCGCAGATTGGAAATCACCCGGCTGCGCGGTCCGATGAGGGTGACGGTTTCTTTTGCCGCGAATTGGCCTTCTTGATAGAGCGGTTTGAAAACGGTGAGCTGATGCCCCTTGCCGAAAAGTATCTCGACCGCTTCCTGGGTGAGATGGCAATGACGGGCGCTGACGTTGACCAGGAGCGGATTCGGCGCGGTAGCGGTGCGAGGCAAAGGTTTGCCAAGTCGTTGATAGACCACTTGGCGAACCATGTGTTCGACGACAGCACGATGCAGCGGTGGGCTCGAAACAGCCATAACTCAGGTCAGTTTGCCAGATTTTGCACAAAGCGTCAACATTTTTCTTGCAACATCTATCAAAATCTTCCAAAAGAGTGCCCGAATGCAGGCTGAAGAGCGTCAAAAGAGGATCGAAGAGTTCCTGCTCAAGGTCGAGTTCGCCTCGCTGGATGAACTCTCCGAGCAAGTCGATGCCTCAGTCTCAACAGTCCGGCGGGATCTGACCGTCCTCGAAGCGCGCGGCACCGTCCGGCGCACTCATGGTGGCGCCCGCCTCGTCAACCCCAAGTCTGAAGAGTTTATTTTCTCCGCTCGCGATACCCATCAACTCACCGAAAAGGAAGCGATCGGGAAGTGTTGTGCGGAATTAATTGGTCCGAACCAAACGGTCATCGTGGATGCCGGCACGACCTGTTATCACGTCGCCCGTTATCTCGAGAGCAAATCGCCACAAATCGTGACCAACTCGCTGCCGGTTGTGAATTTATTCGCGGCTGCGAACCGGCTCGAAGTGGTGGTTTCGGGCGGCGTCATTTATCCACGGCTTGGCGTGCTCGTTGGACCGCTGGCCGTCGAGTCGTTTTCCAAACTCCACGCCGATGTGGCCATTATGAGTGCGGGCGGGATCACGCTGGAAGGAATCACCAATTCGCATGGACTCCTCATCGATATTCAGCGCGCCATGATCAATGCGGCGCGCAAAGTAATCTTTTGCCTCGATCACACCAAATTCGGACGCCAATCCGTTTCCGTCTTGTGCGACCTCGAGTGCATTGACGTCATTGTCACCGACAGCCAGGCGCCTGAGGAAATGACGGCGGGATTAAGAGAAAAGGGCATCGAAGTTCTGGTCGCTTCGCTCGTATGATCCATTCAACCGTGTTTCGGCCTTCTTTGCGGATATGCAGGAAGCAATTCCGCCTGAGAAACCCAGGCGATGCGATCCTCAACCCAGATGTTGTCCTCTGGTTTGACGAGCGTTGGATTGTCCAATGTGCAGACCGTGACGTCGATTTCATCGGCATCCGCGCGCATCAAAAACGTGAGCGGGGTGCCGCATTGGGGGCAAAAGGAACGAAGTCGTCCGGCCCAGTTCAATTCTCGAGGCTGCCCGGCGATGAAGCGCAGCTCCTGCCGTTGGAACGAGGCCCAAGTGACGAATGCCGCGCCACTGCTGCGCCGACAATCGAGGCAATGGCAGTGGGTAACGTGGTTAGGCGTTCCGCTGGCTTCATAACGAATGGAACCGCAGAGGCATCCGCCGGTGAGGACTTGCGTATTCATGGTTCGTTCAGTCACGATTTTGCAATGGTTAGGAAAACCCGGCCAGCCTCCATCAAGGCGCGAGCGGAAGCGCGTTGATTTCGAGCTGATTTGTTTGGCCGACGACGGCTTTGCCCTGGATGCGGCTGTTATTGAAAAGGCTTGAATTCAAGAGGACTGAGTTGAACTCGTTCACGCCTTGGATTTGATTTTGCGCGGCGTTTTGCAATTGGAGTTTAACCTGAGGTGAATCGATGCCATTGTCCAGAATTGCGGCGGCGTTGGTTTCCACGACCAGGTTGCCTTCGAATGAGACCAGCTGCTTCAAACTGCGATTGGTGCCAGCCACGCGAAAATTGTAGATGCTCTGTCCGGTTGCCGCTTGAGAAGGCGCGGTCACGCCTCCGGCGACCGGCTCGGCCGCGGCTGGCGCATCGGCGTTGGCATCGCGGGTTCGATTGGCTCTTTTCTCGATGAGCGCGCGAATTTGCGGCGATGCATTCTGTGCCACGGATTGCGCGGCGGCATTCCCGTATTCCGTGACAATTCTACCGACGTAAACAGAACCGTCTTCATCCGTGACTTTGACGGTGTCGCCGTTTTGTTCGAGCTGGAAGGACTGAAGGACGCGGCGCGCGGCCGGTTGCTCCTGGAGGGTTGCCTTTGCGGGAGTGGGTGACACTTGCATGTAACGCGCGCGGGATGCCGCGGCCAAACCTGATGCGGCCACGTTCTGGTAACGAGCGGCCAGCTGCTGTCCCTGTTCCAATTGGGGGGCGAGGCCCAAACGATCGGATTCGGTTGCGGCCACGTTGCGATTGAGCTGTTCGTTCGAGAAGTAGAATTCGTTGCGCGGAGTGGTTGCCGAAGATCGTGCCAAAAGAGCGAGACTCTCCACGGGCGCAGTTTGCGCCGGCGATGGAGCGAGACCGTCGATACTGTTCAACGCAACATTGCGTTCGCTCAACGCCACGGTCGTGGAAACGTCTCCAGCATTCAATGCAACGGCATTACCAGCGAGCCCACCCAGCGGAGCGGAGGAAGGTGCAACACCACCGGGCAAGGGCGACTGCGGTTGGATGCCCGATTGAAGGCTCAATTTCGGAAACGATTCCGCCTTTTGCAGCAAAGGCAACTGCGCGGGGGCGTTCAGCGAGAGCAAATTCGCCGGCTCGGATGGCGTGGCCGCCAACAACTCTTCGCGGACAGGTTCCAGTGGGGTGCCGAGTTGAATGCGCTCACCGGCGGTGGCCATGCTTTTGGAAACGGAATCCTCGGCGACTTCCCCCTCGTGCAAGCGCCGATAGGCATCGGATGAACCGCTCGGGGGATTCATTCGCACAAGCGAACGCTCATCGAGGTCACTGCGGGAAGCGAGCTGCGATTGAGGGGCTCGCGTTTGTGTCGCTAAAAAAATCGCAATCCCGGCCATGGCGAGCACGCTGAACCCGATGGCGAAGCGAGGCCAAAACATGAGCAGCGATTTCCACCCAGGCCGCGTGGAATGCGTTGGCTGCGGCCCATGGCCATAGGTGCGCGCCACTTCATCCTGCAACAAACGCCGTGTGGCCGGGTGCAGTTCGAGGGGATCGCCGGCTTCTTTGCGCCGTTTTTTGGCGAAGGCTTTGAGCAAATCATCCATGCGGTTGTTCGGTTCAGGCGACATATCGGCCATTGGATTGGACGGAAACCGTGGTGGATTTCTCCCGTGAAAGCTTTTGGCGCATGAGCATCTCGAGGCGATCGAGGCATTTGCTCAGCCTGGAACTCACGGTTTTCGGATTCAATTTCAAGCTGACGGAAATCTCTTCATAGGAAAGGTCGCCAAAATAGCGCAACTCGATGATTTCACGGCAAGGATCTCCCAATGCATCGAGCGCCTGCCGCAGTTCAGCGCCTTGTTCCGCGTTCATCAACATCCGATCTGGCCCGGGCGCATGGGAAGGCGGATCGAGGGTCAATCCAGTCTCGGCATCTTCGGCCTGAAGCGACATTGGCACCTTTCCGCCTCCGCGTTTGGCGGCATCGCGCCGGTCGCGGAAATCGCGCGCTTTATTGGCGGCGATGCGAAAGAGCCAGGTTTGAAACTGACTTTGGCCTTGGAAAGAAGCGAGGTTCTTGATGACGGTGAGAAAAACCTCCTGGCAGATTTCCTCGACGTCCTCGCGCGAAAAGTCCGATCCGAGTTGAAATACGAAGCGCGCCGCGGCGGCGTAATGTCGATCGAACAAGGCATTCCAGGCGTCGGGTTCTCCCTGGAGACAACGCGCGATCAACTCGGATTCGTTTTTCGCGTCCAAAACGTCCATTGCGACCCAAACCATATCCGACAAAGCGGCGCTTGGCCAGAGTTTGCTCACAGCCGCGCACGAGCTTTGCCGCGTCGAAGCGCAGGCATTTGTGGGCAGGCAACATTCAAGGAATGCATTTGCTAAAAAGCGCCTTCTCTGGCAATCAGTTGCCGCCGCTATGAAATACATTTTGGTTTTGCTGGCGCTGGCGGGAATGTTGGCGGGCGGATGCCGGAAGAAATCTCCTCCGGCCGCTCAGCCATCTGCGCCTCCGCCCGAGGTGATCGCGCGCCTCCATTTTGTCGGGAAGGAAATCATTGAAGCCAACACCAATGCCGCGACCTTCAAAACGATTTGGGACCTTCCCGAAACGATCGTCTTTCGCGATCTGGCCTTTGAAAAATGGATCACGAATGTGGTGGCAATGCAGGCCATGGTGCGAACGAATGCCACCGAGACGAATCTCTGGCCGCTGGTGAAACCGCTGGTAAGCGATCTCTTTCAGGTCGAGTGGTATGGGGAATGGGAAGAGCGAACGAACCAACCGCCCGCCTGGACCTTGGCCGCGCGCTTGAATGCGGATCAGGCGAAAGTCTGGCAGACCAACCTCACGCAATTGACCAGCGATTGGCAATGGAAACAGCCGCTGGCATTTCGGCAGGAACGCGATTGGATGCTGGTCGGCTCGTCGCCCGTCATGCTTTCGACCAATCAGCCGATCGTAAAAGAAATTGCCAGCCGTGGGCGGCCATTGGCGGAAACGACGAATTACTGGTTCCGTTTTGAGGGCAACCTGGCGAAAGTGCGTTCCTGGTTTCCGTTTTTGCCCGGCAAAAACTTGCCGCACGCCGAGTTCAACCTGGTGGGCCGTGGCGACAGCTTGCGAACGGAAGCGCTCCTTCGGTTTCCCACGCCGCGCCGGTTGAAATTTGAGCCTTGGGAATTTCCAACCAACACTATTCGGGAACCGCTGATTTCATTCACGGCACTCCAAGGCTTCTCGGATTGGTTGAGCGAACAGCCCCTCATCAAAAGCATCGAGTTCAATACGGTTCCAAACCAGATTTGCCTTTGGGGTGAAGGCCGAATTCCGTTGCAGGCCTATGTGGCGGCACCGATGCCCGGCGTCACGAACTTTCTCGAACGAATTACCACCAACCTGGTGCCTCAGTGGAACACCAATTTCCTGGCGCCGAATCGCATCGGTGAAATTCGAGCGATGACGAATCACCAGGAGATGGTTTGGCTGCGATTGCCGATTATGGTGCCATTTTTGCGGCCGGCTTTCGATACGAACCGCGAGTTTTTGTTTGCCGGGATTTTTCCACTTCCGCCAGGCACCAATCCGCCACCGCCATCCGAACTGTTCAAACAACTGAATCGCACGAATCTTGTTTATTACGATTGGGAGATCACACAGCATCGGATGGTTCAGGTGCGCTTGATTGCCCAGCTCGCTTCCTTGGTTTTGAACAAGCCTACGGTGGGCACGAACGCTCCGCCGATGGCCTGGCTCGATGCGATCGAATCGCGCCTGGGCGAAAGCGTGACTGAGATCACGGCCAGCTCCGCGCAGGATTTCAAGCTGGTGCGCAAATCGTTTGTCGGTCTGAATGGGATCGAGCTGTATGCGTTGGCTCGATGGGTTGCCAGCACGAATTTTCCGGCTTTCGATTGGGCTCGTGTCTTTCAAATCGAGCCGAGAGCCACCAATGCGCCTCCGAAACTCTAGCTCACATGCCTATGCTGAAATTGGGAGTTAACATCGATCACGTCGCCACCTTGCGGGAAGCCCGCTATCGTGGCCGCAATGCTGGGGAACCGGATCCGGTGGCCGCGGCGCTCTTGTGTGAAGCTGCCGGCGCTCATGGCATCACCGCTCATCTGCGCGAAGACCGGCGCCATATCCAGGAGCGCGATATCAGCGGCCTGCGCAAGGCCATTCGCACCCGGCTCAATCTCGAAATGGCCAACATCCCGGAGATCGTAAAATTTGTGCTGCGATCCAAACCGGAAATTGTTTGCCTGGTTCCGGAGAAACGGGAGGAGGTCACTACCGAAGGCGGGCTTGATGTGGCGCGCCATTGGCGTTCGCTGGCGAACACTTGCAAGAAGCTCCACGCGGCGCGCATCGAAGTGAGCCTGTTCATTGCGCCCGACCCGGCCCAGATTGAAGCCGCGGTGAAGGTGGGTTGCGAATTCATTGAACTCCACACCGGCACCTATGCGGAAGCGTTTGCCGATCGGCGTGAACGCCGCAAAGAGCTCGACCGATTGATTGCCGCCGCAAAGCAAGCCCACGAACTCGGGCTCAAAGTCAACGCCGGGCACGGGTTGAATTACGAGAATTTGCCCGCGCTTCTGGAAGTGCCGCACATGATCGAATTGAACATTGGCCACAGCATCGTCAGCCGCGCCATGGCCGTGGGCATGGGCAACGCCGTCAAAGAAATGCTCGCCCTCATGCAGCCTTACGCCGGATAACCGTCCGGCCCGCCGGCCATGATTCTCGGCACTGGCATCGACATCATTGAAGTGGCGCGGATCAGGGCTTCGCACGAAAAATTCGGCGAACGATTTCTCCAGCGGATTTTGCGTCCGGAGGAGATCGCCTATTGCCTATCGAACCGGTTTCCAGCTCCGCATCTGGCGGTGCGATTTGCCGCCAAGGAAGCGATCTCGAAAGCGTTTGGCACTGGGATTGGCAAGCAACTCGGCTGGCAGGACATGGAGGTGTTTCGCAAAGAAACCGGCGAACCGTACGTCGTGCTGCACGGCGGCGGGATCAAATTGATGGAGGAACGCGGCGGGAAACGGGTTCACTTGAGCCTCAGTCACACCGAGAATTACGCCGCGGCGGTGGCCATTCTCGAGGGCTAACCAAACCGCACGCCCGGCCTGCTTTCGCCCCAAAGTCTCAGCCGGCCATTCGAGGTGGCTCAATGCTCCGGCCCGAAAACACTGGCCAGAATCACTTCCTTGATCTTCCAGATCAGCGTCATCGTCATCGCCACAGGCAGCAGAACGAGAAAGAGCAGCAGCCATTGCCGCGCGAAATCGAGGATGCGCAATATTTTCGTGAGGAAATCCGGCAACGTTCTGAATTGAATCAGTACAAAAAAAACAACGATGAGCACCACGATCGAAGTCAGCAGATGCAGATTCATCGAGGTGAAAAATTTCGTCTCGTGCCGAAGTGTTTCATCCGGGAGCATCGCCGCCAATCGATCCAACATGCGGTTCAGCGCCGCCACAAAGATCAGTCCGGATACCAGCAACAACGCCACGGCCAGCGCATAAAAAGTCACCATGGGCATCCGGCTCCACCAATACAAAAAGGGCGAAAGGCCGAAATTGATGAGCGCCAGAATTTTGGCGCGATCGAGGGCCGTCTGCCAGACACGTTCCTGCGGCTGGAAAGATCCCAGTTGCATCAAAGCGTAAAAAAGGAATCCGGTCACCGCCACCGGTGGAAGGATTTTCAGCGATTGAATCCATTCCGTGAGGGCGTTGAGGGGAAAACTTGCGGTCAACGTTTGAATGGAGATGAGTCCAAAGACGATCAGCGCCAAGGGCAATCCCCAAAAGAGAGAGGAGAGGCCGCGCACCAATCGGCCCAGGGAACGCATCAACTCGGCTTTGGCCGCAAGTTCGGTCATGCAAAGCCTGTCAGATGCTCAGATAAGTGTAATCCTTCAAACCCCGCTCGTAGTCATCGAGCAACCGCATCGCTTCGGAAGGCTTCAGCTTGTCGGATTTGATGGCGGCATCGATCTGCGCTTTCATCTGCCGCTTCAGTTCATTCTCGTCGTATTGCACCGCCGCCAGCGCCTGGACGATCGTGTTGCCCTCGATGATTTCCTCGATGTAATAACCGGC